>CBDURB010000227.1:0-3424 GCA_965369585.1 uncultured bacterium | reverse complement strand
CTTTCGAGGAAAGAGGCTACACCTTTATGAAGAATGGAGCATGAGCTCGCAGAGGCGAGTCGGCGGGGCCAGACTGGACTGGAAGTCTACTCCCAGCATGAGGCGCGAGCGATGAGAGCGGACCTCGCTACATTCCTGGATAAGGACACGGCGTTCAGGCGGGAGACCGGAGCCGTGCCAGCCGACTTCGAGGCCCCAATCCCGGAGGTGTCGGTCGCGGGCGTAACGCTTCGCGGCTACGTGGATCGCGTCGACCGGAGCCCGGACGGCAAGTGTGCCTGGGTGATCGACTACAAGACCGGCAGCAAAAGGAGCTTCGAGGGCATCAAACCCGACGACGACCCGTTCGCCGGCGGGACGAAGCTCCAGTTGCCGACCTATGTAGAAGCGGCGGGCGACGCCGAGGAGGTGAACGCCGCCTACTGGTTCATCACCCACAGGGGGGACTACTCTTTCATCGGCTATGAGCAAACGCCGGAGCGGAAGGCGCTGTTCGAGCGAACACTGCGATCCATCGTGGACGGCGTCCGAGCGGGCGCCTTCCCCGCCTTCCCAGGCGAGGAGGACGACTTCCACGGCGGCTTCCAGAACTGCACGTACTGCGACTACGACCGCATCTGTTCACGCCGCCGGGACTACGAATACGAGGCTAAGGTTGAGGATGAGGCGATTTCGCCATGGCTCCGGGTCGGCGAGACCGCCCGCGAGGAGAACGAGGAGTGACTGAGACCCGGCCCGATTACGCGGCCCAGGACGAGACGACGCGGACAAGAATCCGCGAGGCTCTAGGCACGACCCTGTTCGTCGAGGCTGGTGCCGGCACGGGCAAGACGATGGCTCTCGTGGACCGTGTAGTGGCGCTGATTTTGGGCGGCCGGCCTATCGAGCGCATCGTCGCCATCACCTTCTCGAAGAAGGCCGCCGCCGAGCTGAAGGACCGCGTCCGGGGCGAGCTCGAGCGGGCGCTGGCCGACGACTCGGATGGCGCGGAGTTCGTCCGGGAGGCGCTGGCCTCGCTGGACCGTGCTCAGATCTCCACCATCCACGCCTTCGGGCAGGGGCTGCTGCGCGCCTTTGCTGCCGAGGCTGGGATCGACCCAGCCTTCGTCGTCCAAGACGAGGTGCTGGCCGATCGCCGCTTTCAGGAGCGATGGCGCACCTATCTCGAAGGGCTTGTGGATGACCGGGCGGCGGTGGCCGCCATCGACCGCGCCCTGGGGCTGGGGCTCACACCTGGCGACCTCGAGATCCTCGTCCGCGAGCTCACGACTCGTGCTCACCTCGCGTATCGGCTCGCGGAGAGTCCGCTCAGCGCGCCCGAGACCGCCTGGCCCGACGTGAAGGGGATGCGGCAGGAGCTGACCGCGTTGCCGCTGGATGTAGCCCCACCGGACGACCGGCTGCGGCCACGGATTGAGGAACTCTTGTCATTGGTTGAGCGCCTAGCCGGAGCAGGAGACGCGCGCGAGCAGGTCCTCGCCTCTGGCGCCGCTATCCTGGGGAGAAGCTACCGGGCTGGGCGCCAGGAGGACTGGGGAGGGAAGGAGGCGATCGCGCGGGTCCGCGAGACGGCCGCAGGGATCAGTGAAACTCTAAAGGAGACGCTGACGGCCTGCCGCTCGGAGGCGCTCGCCGCTCTCATGCCCTTCATCGTCCGGTTCGTGCAGGAGGACGCCCTGGCGCGCGGGCGGGAAGGCACCCTCACCTTCGATGACCTGATCCTTCGCCCTCGTGACCTGCTCAGGACGAACGGGGGCGCCACGGCTGCCCTGCGAGAGCGTTACGACGCCCTTCTCATCGACGAGTTCCAGGACACCGACCCGCTACAGGTCGATATCGCGCGGGCGTTCGCCACGGACCCGGACACGGGAGCCCTGGAGCCGGGCAGGCTCTTCCTGGTCGGTGACCCGAAACAGTCCATCTACCGCTTCCGGCGGGCCGACATGGCGATCTACTCCCAGACGCGCGATCTCGTGGAGGAGAACGGGGGCGAGTTCCCCGCTCTCGCCCTCTGCCGGCGGTCAAGACCGGAGATCCTCGACTGGGTCAACGCCGTCTTCGAGGGGATTATCGGCGACGGAGCCAACCCGGCGGTCCAGCCGCCCTACCACCCCATCCACCCCCATCGCTCGGGCGAGCTCAAGGGGCCAGGCGTCGCCACCCTCGGAGAAGCGATGGCCATCAAGGCTCGCGACGTGCGAGTGCACGAGGCGGCCCAGGTCGCCGCCCAGTGCCGTGCCGTGCTGGACGAAGGCTGGGAAGTAGCGGAGTGGGATGGCACGATCCGCGGAGCCGGGTTCCGCGACATCGCCATCCTGATCCCTACCCGTGCGATACTACCGGCGCTGGAACTCTCCCTGGCGACGGCCGGTATCCCCTACCAGGTTGAGGGGGGCAGCCTGATCTACAGCACCCAGGAGGTACGAGACCTGATCAACTGCCTCACCGCTATCGACGACCCCGCGGACGAGGTCGCGGTCGTCGGCGCGCTGCGGAGCACCGCCTTCGCCTGCTCGGACGTCGACCTTGCCCGGCATCGGGCCGCCGGACGCCGCTTCAACTACCTGGCGAAGGAGCTGGAGGGACGCGATGGGCCGATCGCGGAGGCGCTACGCACGCTGGCCCGATACCACGCCGTCCGCCACCACAACTCCCTGGCGGCGCTCGTGGAGCGGTTCGTCACCGAACGGGGACATGTGGAGATCGGCATCCTTGATCGGGGAGACAGAAACAGCTTCCGTCGGATGCGCTTCATGGTCGAGCAGGCACGCTCCTTCGAGGCGAGCGGGCCAGAGAGCCTGCGCGCCTTCGTTAGCTGGCTCGAGCGGCGGGCCAGCGAGGCTATCCTCGACCGTGAGGGCGCGGGCCTTGACGACGACGAGGACGCCGTCAGGGTGCTGACTATCCACGGCGCCAAAGGGCTCGAGTTCCCCATCGTCTTCATCGCTGGTCTGAGCAAGGACCCGCGTCGGAGCTCGAAGGTGTACGGCATTGACCACGAGGGCGACCGGATCGCGGTGTCTATCGGGGCAAGGTCGGGATCGGCGCGGTTCGAGCTAGGCCCAGCGGACGTGGTCAACGAGGCGGAGGGCCAGCACGCTCAGGCGGAGTTCGACAGGACGCTGTACGTGGCCGCGACGCGCGCCCGCGACCATCTGGTCGTGTCCCTGTACCATCCGTCCAGGGCGAAGAGCTGCGGGGCCCGTCGGCTCATCGACGCCGGGGCTTGCGACCGATCTCAGGCCCGCTCCGAACTCGCCGTCGCCGACCGAAGAGCCAGTGCACCGTTCGCTGACCTTCGCGTCGATCCGCCTGAGGCGACTTCGGCCGAGGAGTTCGCCGCCGCCCGAGCGAGCATAGTGCGGGATTCGCAACGTCAGCGGTACACGAGTGCCACGGCGCTGGGGCCCCTCAAGAAGGATGA
>CBDURB010000226.1:0-3432 GCA_965369585.1 uncultured bacterium | reverse complement strand
ATCGACCTCGAAGGAAGCCATGGTCTGGGCTCCGAAAATATTGGTGGCCAGAATGAAGCCGGCCAGGGCCAGAGGTATAAATGCCCACCTAAATGAGCGCACGAGGCTGCTAGCCCTGATCGCACCAAAGAGTCTGGTTCCCATGAGTCCCCTCCCAATCCGCTACCGAACGTACTGCGTGTCGCTGGGGCGAAAGTGTCAACGTCGTGTGACATTCCCAAAGACCGAGGCTACTATGCAGTCACTGAGCACACGCCTCCGGCCACAGGTGCCCGCCCGTGGACAATATGAAATCATAGTATTCGTTATAATTAGTGTCAAGTGCTTGGACAGCATATATTAATGATCTTGGGCACTATCTAAATTCCTATATCAGCCTCACTGATTAAGTAATAACCCGCGAGTGGCGAGAGGCCGCGGCCGCAGTAATCGCGGCGGCAGATCGAGGCCCCTTCGCTGGCTGGGGGACGACCGTCATCCGGTTTTCGGAGCCGGATTCTCCCACCCCCCTCCTTGCCGGACCCGCTCCGGAGCCATGTCCGCCATGGTTCCGCATGCCGGCCTGCCGATGTAACAAATAACCGGGTGCGGAGTTCTTATGCTTGATGACAGTGGCTCAAATGAAGTTCTTGGAAGGCTGCAGGAGGTTTACATGTCAGTGAGACCGTTTCTTGCCATCGTCCTCGTCTTAGTAGCGGTCATGACCCTGTCTGCCACCGTAGTGTTGGCTGCGCCTGGGGGTAACGGTGGCGGCAAGGGTGGTGGCCACGGAAAGGGCGGCGGTGGATCTTCGACCGCGTCCCTCGTGGTTGAGGGGGACCCCTTCGCTGCCTGGGGAGCAGACAGCTACACGCTGCGCGGGGCCGGATTTCGCCCCAACGAGCCGGTCTACCTGATGCTTGCCACCCCCGGCTGCTGCGCTGCCACCATCGTCGCGACGGATGGTGACGGCAACCTCGAGTTCACTCGGGGCACAGGGGCTCCCGGCACGTACGAAATCGTGGCGTCCCAGCTCGCGAAGAACGGCAAGCTCGTCAGGATGGCAAGCGTCAGCTTCCTGGTGACGGATCAGTAGGTGGCAAACCCTCTGATAGCCTTCCCTTGACGAGGGATCGAGACGGAAGGGGGCGGCAGCCAGATGGCTTGCCGCCCCCTTTCTCCATTCTCCCCCGGCCTCCCAGGCGTCACCGGGCACGAGGGCTGAAGGACGAACCCTAAAGTGCCGATGAAATGGGCCTAGCTGGGGCCGTGGAGATCAGCGCGCCCGCGTTGACGGACACTCAAGCGCCAGCCTAGCGCTGATGGTCTGGCGCCCTGGATGGGTGATGAGCTTACTGATTGTCTCGTGCAGACGCAAAGAGGCCCCGGCCATCTGACCGGGGCCCCGGATACGGTGCGGTTTCTTATTCAGACTTCCCAGGCAGTGGCTTCTACTGTTCCGTCACGCTGAATGTGACGCTCGCCATGAACGTGAGCTTCCCCTTACCAGAGAACTGAGATGCTTTTATCTCATACGTTCCCGGAGCTCCCGTCGTCCGGGTCATCGTGAAGTTCCCATCGCCGTCCGCCACTGTGATGTCGCCAGCGCAGCAGCCAGGGGTGGCCAGGGAAAGGTACACGGGCTCATCAGGGTGGAACCCGGTGCCGTGCACAAAGTACTCTTCCTCACCCCAGGCGGCGAATGGGTTTCCATCGACCGACATGCTTGCAGCTGACGATCCGCCTTTGCCGTGGCCATTGCCCTTGCCATTCCCGTTGCCGCCGGGAGCGGCGTCAGTGCTTGTTGATCCGAAGCCGATCGCCATGACTGATACCAGCACAACAGCGATGCCCACCGGTACCGCAACCTTGAACCATCTCCTCATCACACCTTACCTCCTACAGTAGTTGATCTTTACGACTTACAGACGACCTGCTAACCGTTCCGTTACAGTTTTCACGCGAGGCCCTGCCGGTGCCGATGGACGGCGCGTAGGGTGGTTTGGGCTGTAACGTATCGGTTGCCGGCGCGTCTATCGCTGTAGCTAACGGCTAGCTATTGAGATGTCAAAAGAGCACACGGAGCGGCCGGAAGGAAAGGTTCAGGCACCCGCCGACGCCAGCGCGGACCGCCGGAGCCTCAGGCTACGATTGAGAGCCGATCGGGTGGCGTGGGTAGGCATCTGGGCCTTGTCCGTCTTCCTGATCGTGGTCTACCTCGTGGACTCCTTCTCGGGACAGGCGGCGAGCGAGGTGGATTCGGAGGTTGCGTCTTTCTCTCCTCATCCCTTACAACCACCAACAGCAGGTGCTGCCGGCGACCTGCTGGAACAAAGCTCGGGGCGCTCAAGCCCTACGGCGCAGCATGCTCTTGCCCAATGGGCCGACAGCCTCGGCGTCTGGCGCTCAGTTGACCTATACCCGCAGAACTCGGCCGACCACCAGGAGGAAAGCGTTCCTATTATGCTGCGCATCGAGAATGCTGTCCCTGGCTCCAGCTATGCCCTGGCCATTCGCTACGATTGCGCCCACCGAGGCAGCTACGAGCTACTCAACAGCAATGGCCTCGGCGGGAGCGTGACTCTGGCCCTATACGCGGACGGCCCAGGCACTTCTATTCCGGATGCCACGCTGGCCCTGCCGGACGGCCTTACCAGCGGCCTCGACGGCGCCGCGGACGACCCGACCTTCAAGCTCTGGGGAGGCTCCTTTGCGAGCGCAGCCCCCCGGCCTTCAGCGGTCGATCTCTGCCTCCCAGGCCAGGGGTCGGAAGCGGGGAAAGAGTATACTCTCGCTCTCACGGCATGGTCGGAGACCGTATTCCTGTTGTGGAACGGGCACCTTGCGCCCGACTTGGACTGAAGGTAGGGCAAGGGAGCGGCTGGCTCTAGGTCGCCATGCGCTCACCTTGTGAATCTGGCTGTGCTCTGCGGTCGGGGGCGACGGTCACGTCACGCCGCCGATGCCACCAGGCAGCCTGAGCGGCACCGGATGGCGTCCGCGTTAAGGCGCACCCAGCACTCGGTGTCGCCAATATCTACTTTGGGTAGACCGGGTGTGGTGATGACCGTCTCGCTACCAAGGCGACGTCTACGGCGCGACTCGCAGCGAAAGTGACTCCGGCGACACGGACTTCAAGTTCACGGGAGAACAGCGGGAAGGTATACCGCCAGCGGGGTGCATGCATGCAGAATCTCATCCCCTCGCGGACTTGCCGGAGCTCACTGCGGCGTCTCCCCTCAGGCGGCCGGCGAAGGCTACAGCAGTGGTTTCCACGTGGCGGCGGAACTCCGGAGCAAGAAAGTCGGAGCGACGAGAGGACCGGCCCAGAACCAGCAGACGGTTCATGAAGACCCCACACATGAGGTCCACCCACTGGTTTGTCGCATCCACGGGATCGATGGCGACGTCCAGTTCCCCCCTGGCCTGATAGCGGGTGAGAAGGTCCAGGAT
>CBDURB010000225.1:0-3434 GCA_965369585.1 uncultured bacterium | reverse complement strand
GGTTGGGCCTCGTTTATGACGCGGAGAACCGTCTCGTTCTCCTCTCCCGATAAGCCGAAGTGGCCGTTACGAGACCCGACCACACGTAGGCCGTCGAACCGCGCTTCGATCCGATCCCGCGCGCCCCGCACCTCCTCCCCCGTTCCCCCCAGCAGGAAGACCCGCGCGCCGGCCTCGTCCAGACGGGCCAGCATCTCCCAGGTCAGGTCCACGCCGGCCATGTTTTCCTTGAGGGGCCGTCGGACGGCTGCCGGGTTGAAGACGACCGCGGCGAGGGAAAGGGGGAGCTGCGCCAGCGCCCGCAGCGCCCCACCAGAGAGGGACAGATAGTGTGTCGCCCACAGGATGCCTATGCCATCGGCCAGGCAGAGGTCAGCGCCGTTCAGGACCTCCCGTAGGCGGGCGTCGTGTACGACCCGCGGCATGAACTCGGAGTAGGGCTTGACCACGTACGCCCTGCCGCCTGCCCGGGCCAGCTCGGCGATGGCGCTGGCCGCTTCACCCCGGCTGAGGTTGTGGAACCGAACTCCCAGCACCTCCGATGTTTCCAGGGGCGGCGCCCCCTCAGGCCTTGGCGCCGGCACCGCTGAGAACCTCATCCAGGGGCCCGTAGGCCGCCTCGGCCAAGTAATGACTGCGGACCAGGGCGCGCCCGTTCTCGCTGAGCGTCCGCCACAGTCCGTCCTCCGAAAGGAGGCGACGCACCGCCTCTGCCGTCGACTCCGCATCGGACGCGATCAGTAGATGCTCGCCCGCCACCAGCTCCAGCCCCTCGGCCCCTTCCGGGCTGGCCACCACCGGCAGGCCGCGGGCCAGGGCGTTAAGCACCTTGAGCCGGGTGCCGCCGCCGCTGCGGCTCGCCTCAATGAACACCCGCGCCCGCCGGTACAGGGGCTCCGCGTCCTCCACCGGGCCCACGAACTCCACTCCGGCTGTTCGACGGGCCAGCCGCTCCAGCCAAGCCGGCGCCCCTTTCCCAGCGACGACGAACCGGGCCTCCGGCACCCGCTGTCGCAGCAGAGGGAACACGGAGCTGAGAAAGTTCTGGAGACCCTCCACGTTGGGCGGCCAGCTAAGCGTGCCAAAGTAGAGAATGACCGACCCCGCTGCGGCGAAGGAGAGGGCTGGACGCTCAAGCAGAGTCGGATCAGGCAGGTTAGGCAACACACGCAGCCGCTCCGGTTCCGCCCCCAGCTCGATCAGGGCCTGCCGGTCCGCGTCGGACACGGCGAAGACGATGTCGAAGCGAGAGAGGATGGAGGCCTCGTAGCTGCGCACCCGTCGGTACTCCAGGCGGATCAGGGCGCTGAGCAGAGGGTTGCCCTCCCGCTCCGCCTGGCGACGCCACATCACGTGCTCGGCGTTATGCTCGTGCAGCACGGTCAAGCCGCCGAATCCCCGTGGTAGGTACTGCGCCATCAGCCAGCCGTCCACGAACACCGCATCGTAGCTGTCGTCGCGTAGCCGCTGCGAGACCAGGGCCGCCATCCGCTCGCTGCGGTTCCGCTCTATGCTGAGAGGGATGCCCCTCAGGTAGCTGTGCACCAGGTTGAGAGGGGTGCGGCCGCGATTCAGGGACACCGTCTCCGCGCTGCTTATCTCCGCGCACCAGCGGGCCTGCTCCTGGGTCAGGGCGCGCCGCTGGAAGCAGAGGACGCGCACATCATGACGCGGCCTCAGGTATTCCAGGATGCTGGCTGTCTTGATGGTGGCGCCGCTATCGGCGGGGTACGGTAGCTCCGGCGTCAGGAACAGGATGCGCATCGTTGGCTCCGGGCGTCGGCTTGATAGACGGGCCAGCCCGGTGCCCGGTCTGCGAACCCGTGAGCGGCCACGCGCGAAGAATCCAGGTAGAACGCCCTCTTGCCGCAACGGCGCAACTCAAGTAGGTTGCGTTCGGAGCCCGCACCGACCTCCAGCACCGACGAGACACTGGGAAGATCGATGATCTCAATGACCGTGTCATTGACAGGGGCCATACCCGGCGAAGACCATACAGCGTCCCAAGTCTCCTGCCGAGGCTCGATATCACTCACGGCAGGCCGAGCCCCAGACTATTCCTGCTCGCCGGTAGCGTAGATCGCGGCAATATCGCTGGCCGAAGCAAACCACACCCCCTCAGTAGTGACAAGGGTTTGCAGCACCTCGCGCTGCATCTCACTCTCTCGTAGGAAAGAGTGAAAGTGGATCACCGCTGCTTTGCCCTCGGCACAATCCTGAGCAAAGTTCTCCACGATGTCACCGCCAAGACGCGGATAGAAACCAAGATCAACGAGGCCGTCATGGAAGTTTGGCTGTGTTAAGGGCGTCGTATACCACACGATGCCGTCCTGACCGAACACATCGATCATGTGCGGTGTATTCGTCAAGTACGGCGCGACGTAGCCTCCCCGCGAAACCGGTCCAACGAGCGTGTCAAGATAGTAATTCATCAGCGCGTAATCGGCATCGAACACCAAATCCGACAGCTCATTAAAATAGACGACGTCCAATTCCCCCACGACTCGATCACCAAAAGCCGCCGCCATGATTGCCGCGTGATGGGTGTGGCTGTGACCAACAACTTCGGCAAATTGAACCCCAGAATCCTGCCAGTCTGGCCACACCTCCCACTCGCTAGTCGGAAACGCTGCGGTTACTATCACCTGCGGGAACTCCTTCAAGAGGGCCGCCTCAGCCGCGATGTTTTGGCGCGCCACGGAGAGGTCCAAGTTCCCCTCATCGTCGGGGAATACAGAATCTGTATGCAGGATAACTGTGGCGGCGCAGTTGAACCCCGGGGGCCACCGTCCCTCGCGTCCCTCGCTCACGCCTTTGCTGCAGGCTGCCGCTAGGATTGCGAGCGTCGCCAAGACCAGGAGGACAAGTGGAATGTGCCGTTTCCCTCTGAATCCGGCGCCAATCATCTAACGAGGATCCTCGGCCTCAATCACCCCGGCCATGATCGCCCCCCAATATAATATTTGCGCTTCGTGAACGCATTTGCTCACAGATTCCACTTCGTTGAGGCAGGGCACCACCACCGAGACATCGATCTCTCCGGTTAAGGATTCGGACCGTTCGGTGGGAACCGGACCCGCAACCTCCGCAGCGCTCCCCAGCAACGACATTCTTGCTTTCATAACACCTCCGCTGACGATACTGGGTAAGAGGAGACGATTATTGACGGCATCGTCTTGGATACCCGAAGGTTAACCGTGGGGCACGAACCTGCTGGCGCGAGCGCGACAGTGGCACAGCCAACTCGCTCTGAGAACCAAGCCTTTTGAGGGAGAGCTTCGCCACCGACTGCTTGAGACGCTCGCTCTTCCGATCCGTTCTTCGGAACGATGCTATAGCTCCCATCGGGAAGCGAGATCATGCCTTCTGGGAGCAGTACGCGCATCTCAGGTTCCGGTCCACGGCTAGGAGCAGCGACCCGGAGCAATTCTAGC
>CBDURB010000224.1:0-3435 GCA_965369585.1 uncultured bacterium | reverse complement strand
CGGGTCGATGCGTCGCCAGGCGCCTCGGTGACAGACTACGGCGCCGTGTTCGCCCGAAGTGTAGGCGAGGGTATCGACACGCCCGCTCCACTCCTCCAGAACGGGTCTCGAACTGGGAGGCACGTCCTCGTCGGAGAGGAAGAGGACGTGGGCTTGCCGGAGGAGGGGGTCCCCCTGCCACCGCTCAGCCGGGACGGGGAGGACGCGCCTATCAGGCCCTATCTCCCGCAGCCAGCCCTGGGCGGAGACGCCGATGAGGGCCTGGGGGAAGCAGTCAGCTAACGCCGCGTCCACCTCGCCGGCCACGGGCCCGAGGAGGACGATCCCGGCGCCGCGCCAACCGTCCGGCAGGGAGGCGGGGGTGATGAGGGGCGCGCGCTGAAGGACATACTGGACGCGGCCCTGAGCCGTGTAGACGTTGCGGAACTGGGTGGAGCGGGTGGAGGGCACGCGCGCGATCTCGGTTCCCGGGAGGGCCTCCTCCAGCGGGAGGTCTGGAGCGGCGGCGGTCAGGACAGCGGTGCGCAACCCCAAGCGGGTAGCCAGGAGGGCGGCGTAGGAGGCGGTGCCGCCGAGGCGCCAGCCCGCCGCTTCGTCCCTACTCGTCTGGGGAGGGAGGTCCTGGACGACATGCCCGATGACCAGGAACTCTGGCGGCATCAACGCCCGCCGGGGCGCCCTCGTTGCGGATAGATGACTACCTTGCGGCCATCACCTTCGCCGACGGAGCCCGTGGTGACGGTGTTGTCTTCGGCGAGGACTAGGTGGACGATGCGACGCTCGCCGGCGGGCATCGGCTCCAGGGTGAGGGAGCGGCCGCTCTGGCGCACGCGGTCGGCCATGCGCTGGGCGAGGCCGGTCAGGGAGTCCTCGCGGCGCCGCCGGTAGTGCTCGATGTCGAGGCTGATGAGCACGCGGCTGCCCATATCGCGGCTTACCATGAGGTTGATCATGTACTGGAGGGCGGCCAGGGTGGTGCCGCGGCGGCCGATGAGGAGGCCGAGGTCCTCGCCTTCAACATCCAGAACGGCGCTGGCACGGCCGAGGCCGTCGCCGGGCGTTTCGGGGGTTCGCACTGAGACTTCGCCGTCGATCTCCATGAAGGCGAGGAGCTGGCTCAGGTGATCCGAGGCCAGGTCCACCTCCGGCGAAGCGATGTCCTTGATTTCGATCTCTGCCGGCTCTGCGCCCTCCCTTGCGGGCTTCGCCATCGGTCTGGCCGTGTCGTCCTCCTCGGGCTCCGCCATCGGTCTGGCCGTGCCCTCCTCCAGAGCGGTCACGCGGACGCGGGCCTGTTCGCCGCCGATGCCGAAGAGCCCCGGCTTGCCGGCGGTGAGGATCTCTATTTCGACTTGTTGGCGCTTGAGGCCCAGCTCCTCCAGGGCTTCGTCAATCGCCTCATCGACGCTTTTTGCGCTTACCTCTACGCTTTCCATGAGCGGGCCTCGCTTCCTGCGGGTTCGAAGAGACGGCGGTTTCGGCCTCCTCCTGAACATCCGGTTGCATCTTGGGCTGCGGCTTCTTGCTTGGGGTGGCTGCCGGGGCCGGGATGGGGAGGAGATTGCGCCAGCTCATACGGCGGCCGTAGACGATGTAGCTGGCGAACACGCTGAATATGTTGGAGATGACCCAGTATACACCGACGCCGCTGGGCAGCGACAGCGTGATCCAGACCATCACCAGGGGCATCATCCAGGTCATCATCTGCTGTTGCTGCTGCTGCTGGGGCGTGGAGGACGGGGTCTGGGCGAGCTTCGTCTGCACGTAGGTGCTGACCCCTACCATGAGGGGCAGTATGAAGGTGTTGTCCGCCTCCCCCAGCTTCAGCCAGAGGAATGTCTGCCCCAGCGGGATCGCGTCGCTCAGGTAGGACCAGGGGTAGATCCGCTGCGATAGCCCCACCAGGCTCTCCGGGCTGCCGCCGACGACGAACGCCAGGGCGCGGTAGAGGGCGATGAACACCAGCATCTGGATCGCCATCGGCATGAAGCAGCCAAGGGGGTTGATCCCCGTCTCCTTGTAGAGCTTCATCGTCTCCTGCTGGCGACGTTTGGGGTCCTTGTACTTCTTCTGTATCTCCTGCATGCGCGGCTGCATCTCCTGCATCGCCTTCGTGGACTGGAGCTGGCGCAGGGTGAAGGGGATGGTGACGAGGCGCAAGATGATGGTGAAGACGATGATCGCCAGGCCGAACTGGCCGCCGAGCAGGTTGGTGAGCAGGAGCAGGGCGTTGATGAGGGGGTTCATGAGGAGGAGGTTCCAGGCGACGCCCGGGCCGAGCACGACGAACGATCCGACGACCGTCACGACGATGGCGATCATCAGCATGCTGCCCGGGTTGGGGCGCGACACTGCGGGGGCGGCGGGGGTAGATCCGCTCACGGTGTCACCACCTTGACGAAGCTCCCGGTTTCGGGGTCGATCCGGAACAGGTCGCCGCCCTGAGCGCTGATAAACACCTCTCCCCCGAGTACGGACGAGTCCGCTATCGGGTTGGAGAGGACGGTCTTTTCGATGCCGTCCTCCTCGGTCTTGGACCAGATGCGATTTCCGTTCTCCGGGTCCAGGCCGTAGACGTTGCCCTTGCGGTCGAGGATGACGAGGGCGTCGCCGACGAGAAGGGGGGCGGAGCGCAGCGGCTCCAGGGCATCGAATGGGGCGTCCCAGACCGGCGCGCCGCTCTCCAGGCTCAGGGCATACAGGTTGCCGTCCAGGTTGGGCGCGTACACGGTACCGTCCAGAACGAGCGGTTTGCCCCAGAACCAGTTGTCTGCCTTGAACGGCCAGCCTTCACGCTCCTCGCCGGTCTCCGCGTCTACGGCGTGTAGAGTACGGTCGAAGCCGCCGACGAGGATGGCGCCATCGGCCAGCACTGGGTCCGATATCAGGCCGCGTTCCGCTTCAAACGGCGCATCCCAAGTCGGGTCAAGCGTCTCGGCGTCCAGGGCGTAGAGCTTGCCGTTGACGGAGGCCACGTAGACGACGCCTTCGACTAGCAGTGGCGTCCCCCAGATGCCGCCCCCGGCGTCGAAGGTGACCTGCGGCTGTCCGTTCTGCGGGTCCAGCACGTAGAGGGTGCCGTTGTCGGTTGCGGCGTAGACCGCCGTTTCGCTGGCGGCGAGGCCAGCGATGATTGGCCCGTCCGTCTCGAACGACCATTTTTCGCTGCCGTCGTCCAGGCTGAGCGCGTAGACGTCGCCGTTGTAGCCGCCGAGGTAGACGGTATCGCCGATGACCGGGGGGGTCGTGTAGATCGCCTCCAGGTCTATCTCAGGTTCCTCCTGCCCGGTGGGGAACGTCCAGAGGGGGACGGCAGCCGGGCAGCCGTCGTTGATCTTATCGTCGTCAGGGATATCGTCTACAGCATCGTCGCTGGTGGCGTTGGCGCACTCTCTTCCGCGCTCGGCCTTGGTTCCGTCCCTGGGGCAGCCTTCG
>CBDURB010000223.1:0-3452 GCA_965369585.1 uncultured bacterium | reverse complement strand
AGGTAGTACATGGAGACGCTTCTCGCCATAATTGTGCCGACGCTTGAGGGGGCGCGTGTGGTGGCCCAGGAGGCGGCCGCAGGCGGCATCACCGACGACGGCATAAAGTTCATCGCCGCGGGCATAGCCATGGGGCTGGGCGCGTTCGGCCCTGCCCTCGCCATCGGTAACCTGGTGGGCAAGGCGATGGAGGCGCTGGGGCGCAACCCGGAGGCCCAGCCGGCCATCCAGACCAACATGATCCTGGGCCTGGCGTTCGCCGAGGCGATCGGGATTTACGCGCTGGTGGTGGCGATAATGATCGGGTTCGTCTTCTAGACGGCCGGTCGCGGCCAAGTCAGACAGGGGCTACCGGAATGGTGTTTCTTGCAGAGGGCGGCATCGGGGCGCTGGGTATAAACCTACCCAGCCTGATCGCCCAGCTCATAAACTTCACGATCCTTCTCATAGTGTTGGGCTGGGCGTTCAAGCGCTTCTTGTTCCCGATGCTGGACGAACGACGGAAGCGCATCCAGGAGGGGCTGGAGGCCTCGGAGGAGGCGAAGAAGCGCCTCGCCCAGACGGAGACCGAGACAGCGGCTGAGCTGGATAAGGCGCGCCAGGAGGGGCAGGGGCTCATCGGGCAGGCGCAGCAGATGTCAGCCCGAATCCAGGAGGAGGCACGCCTGTCGGCCCGCGCGGAGGCGGAGACGCTGCTGGAGCGGGCGCGAAGCGAGATACAGCTGGAGCGAGATGCGGCCATCGCCGACCTGCGACGGGAGTTCGCCGATCTCACCATTACGGCCGCCGAGAGGGTGATCCGGCGCAGCCTGGACCGGAAGGCGCACCAGGAGCTGATCGAGGAGGTGCTGGCGGAGGCGCCCCAGGGTGGCGATGGCAAGGACGGCCAGTCGTGATCCGTGAGATCGTGGCCCGCCGCTACGGCGAGGCGGCGTTCCAGATCGCCCGCGATGGCGACACGGAGGAGCGCTGGTCGGAGGGGCTGTCCCTTATGGCCGCCGTCTTCTCCGACTCTGAGATAGCGGCGCTGATGCAGGAGGCGCGCATCTCCGCCGCCGATAAGATGGGGCTTGCGGAGAAGGCGCTTGCGGGCGTCGATCCGCTGGTGCTGAACCTGGCGCGGCTGCTGGTGCACCGAGGCCGTACGGCGCTGGCGGACCAGATAGCTGAGGCGTTCCAGGAGCTGCTGGACGCGGAACGGGGCATAGCTCACGCGCTGGTGACCACCGCCGTCCCTCTATCCGACGACGAATCGAGGGCGGTGGCCGAGAAGCTGAGCGAGATCAGCGATCAGCAGGTGGTGGTTGAGACGCAGGTGGACGAGAGGATCATCGGCGGCCTCATCGCCCGCATCGGCGACAAGCTCATCGACGGCTCCACGCGCAGCCAGTTGATGGCGCTCAAGCGCCGTCTGCGAGAGGCGCGGGCGTGAGCGCTACCGCCGCGAAGGCCGATGTTGAGCGAGAGCTGCTGGGGGCCTGGGAGGCGCTGGGCTCCGCGGTGGACTCCTTCTCCGATATGGAGCTGGAGCAACCCGGAGTGGTGGAGGGCTGGTCGATAAAGGACCTGCTGGGACACATCGCTTTCTGGGCGCAGCGGGCGGCCCACAACCTGCAGGCTATCGCGGCCGGGAGGGTTGACGACCTTGTCCTCCTGGAGAGCGAGAAGGCCGTGGACGAATGGAACGAGCGCGAATGGCGGGTGCGCAGAGAGCGGCCTCTTTCGGACGTGAGGGAAGAGTGGCTGGAAAGCTTTCAGGGGGCTATGCAGGCACTGGCCGCTTGCCCGCCAGAGAAGCTGGAGGAGGAAGTGGAGGGGAACACCGCGCTCAAGTCGTTCGCGGAGGATACTTACAAACACTACAAGGAGCACCTGGCGCATCTGACGGCCTGGCGGCGGGAGCTGGAGACCACGGAGACGTAGGAGGACGATATGGCGGTTCGCCCTGAAGAGATAGCGTCCATAATCCGGCAGCAGATCGAGCAGTTCGGCGGCGCGATCACGGCCGTTGACGTGGGTACGGTGGTGGAGGCCGGAGACGGCATCGCGCGCGTGCACGGCCTGCGCGGCGCTATGTACAGCGAGATGCTGGAGTTCCCCAACAACGTGATGGGGATGGCCCTGAACCTGGAGGAGGAGACCGTCGGCGCCATCGTCCTCGGCGATTACAAGGGGATCAAAGAGGGCGACGAAGTCCGTTCTACGGGGCGCATCGTGGAGGTCCCCGTAGGCGAAGGGCTCATAGGTCGCGTGGTTGACCCGTTGGGCCAGCCGCTGGACGGCAAAGGCCCCGTCAAGTCGGACAAGACGCGGCCGGTGGAGCGCATTGCCCCTAACGTGGTGATGCGACAGAGCGTCGACACGCCGGTGCACACCGGCATCAAGGCCGTGGACGCCATGATCCCTATCGGCCGCGGTCAGCGCGAGCTGATCATCGGCGACCGGTTCACGGGCAAGACGGCGATCTGCCTGGACACGATGATCGCGCAGAAGGGCGGTGACCTGGTCTGCATCTACGTGGCTATCGGCCAGCAGGCGTCGAAGGTGGCGCAGGTGGTGGCCACGCTGGAGGAGCACGGCGCCATGGAGCACTCGGTGGTGGTGGCGGCCAACGCCGCCGACCCCGCTGCCCTCCAGTACCTGGCGCCCTATGCCGGCTGCTCTGTGGGCGAGGAGTTCATGGAGCAGGGCAAGGAGGCGCTGGTCATCTACGATGACCTCTCCAAGCACGCCTGGGCCTACCGGCAGATGTCGCTGCTGCTGCGGCGCCCGCCCGGCCGCGAGGCGTATCCCGGCGACGTCTTCTATCTGCACAGCCGGCTGCTGGAGCGGGCCGCCAGGCTTTCGGCGGAGCACGGCGGTGGCTCGCTGACCGCTCTCCCCATCATCGAGACGCAGGCGGGCGACGTCTCCGCCTACATCCCGACGAACGTCATCTCCATCACCGACGGTCAGATCTACCTGGAGGCGGACCTGTTCAACGCGGGCATCCGTCCCGCGATTAACGTTGGCCTCTCGGTCTCCCGCGTGGGCGGCGCCGCCCAGACGCGGGCGATGCGCAAGGTGGCGGGCGGCCTGCGCCTGGACCTGGCGCAGTACCGGGAGCTGGCCGCGTTCGCCCAGTTCGGCACGGCGGATCTGGACGCCGCCACCCGTCGCCAGCTGGAGCGGGGCCAGCGCCTTACGGAGGTGCTGAAGCAGCTCCAGTTCCAGCCGCTTTCCCCGGGCCAGGAGGTGAGCATCCTCTACGCGGGGGTGAACGGCTATCTGGACGACGTTGAGCTGGGCAAGGTGCATGCCTTTGAGGAGGC
The DNA here is from genome assembly GCA_965369585.1 of uncultured bacterium. Classification (GTDB taxonomy): domain Bacteria; phylum Chloroflexota; class Dehalococcoidia; order SM23-28-2; family RBG-16-64-32; genus JADFNQ01. Next base: position 141 of record CBDURB010000223.1, on the reverse strand, counting down.
GTTCCACAACCACATGCAGGGAAGTCACCCGGACACGCTCAAGGAGATCGACGAGAAGAAGGAGCTGACGCCGGAGGTAGAGGAGCAGATCAAGACGGCGATCAAGCAGTTCAAGGAGAGCGTTCCCTATTAGCGCCATGG
>CBDURB010000222.1:0-3466 GCA_965369585.1 uncultured bacterium | reverse complement strand
CATGGTATCGTGACGGCGCTCACTATGGACTTCCGTCTTTCGCCCGAAGAAGAGGACTTCCGCCAGGAGGTGCGCGACTGGCTGAAGGAGAATCTACCTAAGGACTGGAGCGGCGACCGCTTCACCCGTGACCCCGAACGCGACTCCGAGACGTGGAACGTCTATCACCAGTTCGCGAAGAAGCTGGCAACGAAGAAGTGGGTGGCGCCCGCCTGGCCGGTTGAGTACGGCGGGCTGGGGCTGAGCGTGATCCAGCAGCTTATCTTCAACGAGGAGATGGCGCTCCACCAGGCGCCCCAGGGCTACAGCATGATGGGCGTCGGCTGGGCCGGCCCCACGATCATCGTCTACGGGACGGAGGAGCAGAAGCAGAAGCACCTGGGCGCAATCACGAACGCGGAGACGATGTGGTGCCAGGGGTTCTCCGAGCCCGAAGCCGGTTCGGACCTGGCCTCGTTGCAGACGCGGGCGGTGCGTGACGGCGATGACTATGTGATCAACGGCCAGAAGATATGGACTTCCGGCGCGCATCTCGCCGACTGGTGCATCCTGCTGGCGCGCACGGACCCTGAGGCGACCAAGCACAAGGGGATCTCTTACTTCCTGCTGGATATGAAGACGCCGGGCATCACGGTCCAGCCGCTCATCGATATGATGGACAACCATGCTTTCAACCAGCTTTTCTTCGAGGACGTGCGGGTGCCTAAGGACTGCCTGCTGGGAGAGGAGAACCGCGGCTGGTATATGGCGGCGACGACGCTGGACTTCGAGCGGTCGTCCATCGGCGGGGCGGTAGGCGGTCGGCGCATGGTGGAGGAGCTGGTGGGATACGCCCGCGAGACGAAGCGCAACGGCAAACGCCTATTGGAGGAGGTAACGGTGCGGGTGCGGCTGGCGGACGCGGCGCTGGAGGTGGAGATTGGGCGGATGCTGTCATACCGGGTCGCCTCCATGCAGCAACGGGGGCTGGTGCCTAACTACGAGTCGTCAATCGCCAAGCTGTTCAATACGGGCATGCAGTTCCGGCTGGCGAAGGCCGGGCTGGAGATCATGGGGCTGTACGGGCAACTGGAGCCGCAGTCCAAGTACGCGCCGCTGCACGGCAAGTTCGAGCGCCAGTATCTGTGGCAGACAGGGATGATCGTGGGCGGCGGCACGCCGGAGATCCAGCGCAACATCATCGCCATGCGGGGGCTTGAGCTGCCGCGGCAATAGAGGTTTCGGGAAAGAGGCGACAGACAACGGAAAAACGATTGACGCAGGCGGGTAGCGGAGGCTGCCGCCAGAGACAGCGAGATCAGAAGGAGGGACCGCCCCCATGGACCTAGGCCTAGACGAACAACAAGAGCTGCTGAAGAACTTCGCGCGCGACTTTCTGGAGAAAGAGTGCCCAGAGTCGGTCGTTCGCGAGATGGAGGAGGATGAGAAGGGGTACTCGCCGGACCTGTGGCGCAAGATGGCGCAGCAGGGCTGGATGGGCCTCATCATCCCGGAGGAGCACGGCGGCACGGGCATGAAGCTGTGCGAGCTAGTGGTGCTGCTGGAGGAGTTCGGCCGGGCGCTGGTGCCGGGCCCGTACATCTCCACTGTCGTGCTTGGGGCCGTCCCGATCATGGAGGCGGGCAACGATGAGCAGAAGCAGCAGCTTCTGCCCAAGATCGCCGCCGGCGAGACGATCATGACGATGGCGCTCACGGAGCCCTCGGCCAAGTGGGACGCCGATGGGGTTGCGCTGGAGGCGAAGAAGCAGGGCAACGACTACGTCCTCAACGGCGTCAAGCTGTTTGTGCCGGACGCCCATGTCAGCGACCAGATGGTTGTCGTCGCCCGCACCTCGAAGGGGAAGACGCCGGAGGACGGCATCACGGTGTTGCTGGTCGACTCCAAGTCGGCGGGCATCAGCTTCGAGGCGCTGAGGACGATCGCGGCCGACAAGCAGTGCGAGGTGACGTTCGAGAACGTGAAGGTGCCGGCGGCGAACGTAATCGGCGAGGTGGACAAGGGGTGGCCGATCGTCGAACAGACGAAGAAGATGGCGACTGTGGCCGCCTGCGCCTATCTGGTGGGCCTATCGCAGATGGACTTCGACGTTACGCTGAACTACGCCAAGGAGCGCGTGCAGTTCGGGCGGCCCATCGGCTCCTTCCAGGCGATCCAGCACAAGCTGGCCGATGTGGTCATCGACGTGGACGGGTCGCGCTTCATCACGTACAAGGCCGCCTGGTCGCTCCAGGAGGGTGAGCCGGACGCCGACATGATGATCTCCATGGCGAAGGCGTGGACGTCCGACGCCTCGCGGCGGGTGGTCGCCCACGGGCAGCAGATTCACGGCGGCATCGGTTTCACCAAGGAGTACAAGATACAGCTCTACTTCCGGCGACAGAAGTGGATGGAGCTGATGTGGGGGGACGCTGACTACCACCGGGAGCAGGTGGCGCAGGCGCTGGAAGTGTAGAGTTTGGCGTAACCCCGCGGGCTGAAGCCTGCCGGCCCCTCCTGAGGCGGGCACGCGGTAGGCAGGTCCGCAGTTGCGAGCGACAGAAGGGCCGCCCCGACGATAGAGTCGGGGCGGCTTGGCTTTACGTGCGGTTCTCGCGCCGGCCCTAACCGAAGCTTAACCGCCGCGACCTTCCTCCCCCTGTAACAAGCTCTGCCCGCCTTTCATCCTACCAAGTGTAAATACGCTCGAAAGTAGAGGTAATGATATGCGAATCTTCACTCGTGTCCTGCCGCTGGCGCTGGCGGCGACGCTGTTTGTCCTGGCCTCAGCCTGCAGCAGCGGTGGTGGCGACTCTGTCTCTGCGGACCCGCTGGAGGTCTTAACATCCTCGGCGGAGAATTTCCAGGATGAGGTGCAATCAGTCGAGGCGGATCTGCAGTTCAGCATCAACGCCGGCGGTCTGGATTTAGGTACCAGCTCTCAGATGACGTACCAGGCGCCGGACCAGATGCACATGACGATGGTGGTGACCGGCGTGGGAGAGTTCGAGATACTGGCGCTCGGCTCGGAGATGTATCTGAACGTGCCATCCGTGGGCTGGATAAGCTTCTCGATTGACGACTTTGGTCTGGAGGAGGTTGGCCTGGATGCGGTGGCGCTGCAGAAAACCTTTAGCGACCACAGCGTGCTGGACTATGCGGCGCTGATCCAGGGCGTGGGGGGCGACGTAGAGGACCTGGGCGATGAGACGCTGGACGGCGCCACCTACCGCCACTATCGCGGCGGTGTGGATTTCGCCGCTCTTGTAGCGGCGTTCAGCGACGCCTCCGGCGCTTCCAGTGGTCTGGGCCTGGACGACGTTAGCGGAGCCCTGACGTTCGATGTCTGGGTGGACCCGGACAGCTATCTGCCCTACAAGCTGACGGCGAGCGGCGAGTTCCCCTTTGGGATCGACTCATTGGTGTTCGACGCTACGATGCTCTTCACCGGCTACAACGAACCGGTCGATATCCCGGCGCCACCCGA
>CBDURB010000221.1:0-3482 GCA_965369585.1 uncultured bacterium | reverse complement strand
TCCAGCAGCACGACCAGGTCATCCAGGCAGCGCTCCATGCGGTAGCGGCGCCGGTCGGCGGGGCAGTCCGAGGCGCCGTGCCCCAGCAGCTCCACCGCTATGGCGGTGAACCCCGGCCAGGTCTCGAGATGAGGAGTCCAGGTGGCGGCGCTGCCGCTGAAGCCGTGCAGCAGAAGCAACGGCGGCCCTTCGCCGCTCACCTCCACGTTGAGATGAACGCCGTTCACGGCGATGCGGGTCACAGGGCCGCTCCCTCCGGGTCGCGCTGGCGCAGCGCCCGCGACACCTCGTCCCACATCTCGCGGTGAAGACGTGCGTTGGCACGCCGGTCGGTTCGTACCTCGACCAGGCCGACCCCCGGCGAGCTCAGCGACTGCCGCACCCCTGCGCGGAACCCATCCCAGCCATCGACCAGCTGATACGAAAGGCCGTACATCTCCGCCGCGGGACGGAAGTCGAGCCCATGGGGGGTGCCGAACAGCTCCTCGAAGTGCTCCGGGTCGTCAGCCTGGGGCAAGAAGGAGAAGATGCCACCGCCATCGTTGTGCAGGAGGACGATTGTGGCCTGAAGGTTGTGTCGCCCGGCGGCCAGCAGGCCATTCATGTCGTGGTAGAACGAGAGGTCGCCGATGACGAGCACCAGGGGACCCGGGCCAACGGCGCTCGCCCCCAGGGCGCTCGACACCACGCCATCGATGCCGCTGGCGCCTCGATTCGCCAGGAACCGTAGCGGGCGTTCATCGCCTGGAAAAAACGCGTCGAGGTCTCTCACCGGCATGCTGTTGCCGGCGAACAGCGCGACCCCCGCCGGGAGCAGGGCGGCCAGCTCCGCGAAGACGCCGGGCTCCGAGAGGCCGGACTCCGCATTGAGGCGAGCCTGCAGGGCGGCGCGGGCCCGCTTGGCCGTCCCCTGCCAGCGACCCACCCAGTCCGAGATCGTATCCGCGCGCCGCCGGGCCGAAGGCGGAAGGGCGGCCAGGAGCGCTTCGCACAAGGAGCGCGGGTGGGCGTGGAGCGCGTCGCTGGCGGTCAGGCCGGGGTCGCCCCACCCACTGTCACCGATCAATATCTGGCGGCAGCGGGCGTGACGCTGTAGATAGAGCATGAGCGGCTTGGAGACCGGCGCGGCGCCGAAGCGCAGGACAACCTCCGGCGCCAGCGCCTGGGCCGTCTCCTCGTCGCGCAGGAAGGCATCGTAGCTGTCGATAACGATAGGGCTGTGGTGAGGGCCGCAGCGCACCTGCGACAGAGGGTCCGCCAGCAGGGGGAAGCGCAGCTCCTCTGCCAGCCGTGCCACCATCTCGGGGAAGCGGGGGTCATCCTGAGGACCGCAGACTATCAGCCCCTTGGTGGCGGCCCGCAGCTCGGCGGCCAAGGGCGCCAGTCCGGCGGGGCCGGGCCGCCGCGGCGCCTGCTCCACTCTGACATAGGGCGCTCCCCGGTCGTCCGCCGTGGGGATCACGGCATCGCGGGCCGGGAGCGCTGCGTCGTCGGCGGGTATGAGAGGCTCTCGGAAGGGGAAGTTGATATGAACGGGGCCGGCAGCATCGGAGCGGGCGCTGGCCGCCGCGCGGCAGGCGATGGTGCGGGCATACCGTATCGCCTCCGCGGAGGCCTCCGGCAGCATCATCTCCACGAACCACTTGACGTGAGGCCCGTACAGCCGGGTCTGGTCGATGGTCTGGTTAGCGCCCACGCCCCGCAGCTCCGGCGGCCGGTCCGCCGTGAGCAGCAGCAGCGGCACGCGGGCGTAGAACGCCTCCACCACAGCGGGGGCGAAGTTGACCGCCGCCGTGCCCGAGGTGGAGACGACAGCCACCGGCTCTCGTATGGCTTTGGCTATCCCTAAGGCGAAGAACGCGGCCGAGCGTTCGTCCAGATGGGTCCACACCTTGATAGCTGGATGCCTTCGCAGGAGCAGCGCCAGAGGAGTGGAGCGTGAGCCCGGGCAGATGCAGGCGTTGGCAACGCCGGAGCGGGCAAGCTCATCCACGAAGGCGCCCACGAACAGTTGCAGCGCCTCGCCCGCCGCTACGTCTGGTTGCCGTTCAGCGCCCATAGCATCGGCCGCAGTTTCAGACAGGACTCTTCGTACTCGCGCTCGGGGTCGGAGCCGGCCACGATGCCGCAACCGGCATAGAGGAGGGCCTGGTTCCCTCCTAGCAGAGCCGAGCGGATGGCTACCACGAACTCGCCACCGCCGCGCCCATCGACCCAACCCACAGGGCCGGCGTACCAGCCTCGGTCAAACTTCTCATACGACCGGATAAGGGGCAGGGCGGCCCGCGTCGGCAAGCCGCCGGCGGCCGGCGTCGGGTGCAGCCGCTCCACCAGTTCGAGAACGTGGCGTTCCCCGTTCACCGCTCCTTCCACGGGCGTGTGAAGGTGCTGGACGTTGGGCATGCTAAGGAGGTTCGGCGTGGCCGGGACGCTGAGGCTATAGCAGAGCGGCCCCAGAACATCCCGCAGGGCGCGGACCACAAGGGCGTGCTCGTGCCGCTCCTTCTGGTCGGCGAACAGAGCCTCGCCCAGCGCCTGGTCCTCGTCCTCGTTGGCGCCGCGGGCGGTCGAGCCGGCGAGGCAGTCCGCCCGAACGATCCCCGCGTCCAGCCGGACCAACCGCTCCGGCGTGGCCCCCAGGAAGCAGCTTTCGCCTCTAGCGAAGGCGAAGACGGTACAGCCGCCGTATTCAGCCCGCAGCCTGCGAACGACCGCGGCCGGCTCCAGCGGCCCCAGGACACGGGCACGGAGCCGTCGCGCCAGGACCAGCTTCTCGATGGTGCCCCGCCGGACGTCACGCACCACGGCGGCCACGGCTTCTTTCCAGCGGTCCGCCTCAGCCTCGTCCGCTGGGGCAAATTCACTTCCCGGCCACTCCCCGCTGTCCACCACAAGGCCTCCCTCCAGGAGACGGCACAGGTCGTCCGCGGCCGCGTCGGCGGTGGCCCGGGTGTCACAGCCGGGGTTGGCCAGCGCGCTCACGGTCAGCCAGGAGGAGCCGCCGCGGGAGGTGAACAGGAACCGGGGAACCGTCAGAAGGGCATCCGGGTACCCCTCCCAGTGAGGCTCGCGCCGGCGCGCAGGATCGAAGGCGAAACCGCCCAGGCAGACGGGAGCGGCCACGGGAGCCGGATCGACAACATCCGTCACGGCCCGCGACAGCAGGCCGCGCCAGGCGGCGGTAACCTGAGAGAAGCGGTCATCGCCGCGGCCGGTGAGCCGCGCCGCCGCACCGAGGGCGACCAGGGAGAACCCTTCGCTCGGCTGCTCCCAGAACACGCGCTCCTCCGCCTTCGCCCGGGCGAATAGCTCAGCCGGATCAGTAAACGGAACACGTGCGGTGGTGTTGACCAGCACCGGCTCGCCGCTCTGAGCCGCTCTTCGCTCACCCGTTTCCAGGACGCGGGCAAGCTGCTCGCTGAAAGCTGCTTGTCGGAGAGGGGTAGTCATAGCTCTTCCGCTGGGCGGTGAGGCCGTTCCGC
>CBDURB010000220.1:0-3487 GCA_965369585.1 uncultured bacterium | reverse complement strand
ACGTATCGTTTGGGCGAGTAGACATCGGCGAAGCGGGTGCCGCCGAGGTGCGAGTGAGCCCCCGATCCCAAGCCGAGCCAGTCGCCGTTACGCCAGTACACAAGGTTGTGGCGGCACTCCTGCCCCGGCCGGGCCCAGTTGGAGATCTCGTACTGCTGGTAGCCCGCCTCCGCCATCCGCTCCTGGGACCACTCGTACATCGATGCCTGAACGTCTCCATCCGGCTCCGGCGCGCGACCGTGGTCGATGTCGTAGGCCAGCTTCGTTCCCTCCTCCACGGTGAGCGCGTACAGCGACATGTGGTCGGGCGCCAGGCTTATCGCCCGCTCCAGGGAGGCCTGCCAGCGCTCCATCGGCCTGTCCTGTCCGCTTTGCGGACTCCCCCGATGAATCGGGGCTCGGAGAGCACCGTCGGCGGGCTGCTCCGGGCCTACGGTCCCCGTCTGGGGCAGGCCGTAGATCAGGTCCAGGTTGATGCTCTGAAACCCCGCATCTCGCGCCAGGCGGTACGCTTCCTCCGCCTCCGCCGCCGAGTGGATGCGATCGAGGGCCGCCAGCTCGTTGTCGTGGAAGGACTGGACGCCGAAGCTGAGCCGGTTCACGCCCAACGCCAGGAGTTCGCGCAGGTAATCCAGGTCCACGGTGCCGGGATTCGCCTCCAGTGTTACCTCCGCCTCCGGCTCCAGCGCGAACCGGTCGCGCATCGCGGACAGAATACGCCCGATCTGCTCGATAGGGAGCAGGCTGGGCGTGCCGCCGCCGAAGAAGACGGTAGGTACAGGGCGGCCGCGCGTGTGCTGTGACCACAGCTCCATCTCCGCGATGAGAGCGTCGACGTAGGGCTGCACCAGCTCCTCCAGCCCGGCGTAGGAGTTGAAGTCGCAATAGGAGCACTTCAGGGTGCAGAACGGTATGTGGACGTAGAGGGAGAGGGCGCCGGAAGGCTTCATATCAGCATGGTAGCATGCCCGCCGCGGGCGACCGGAACCCTCCACCCTGATTAGGGGAGGGCGTCATAGAGCCACGGTTGACATTCGGTGAAATGGCGGCTGACCGCCTGCAGGTCGCATCTGCTATTGACCGTCACATAGTACAATGTCGGCAAGTCGCATAGGAGCGGTACACGATAATGCAACCGGAGTTAGCCAGACAAGAAGATCGGAATCTGTTGAAAACGGAGGCTTCAGCCTTCCGCCACCTGCGGCTGTCCCCCACCCTCTTCAAGTTCCTGGTTGTGGGCGGAATAGCCTATCTCATTAATCAGTTCGCCCTGTTCCTGCTTTACGACACGTCGCTCTTCTGGTTCCTGCCCGCCAAGGACACCGCGGCGGGCTTCTTGTTGTTCACTCACCCCGATCTACGCCTGTTGCTCGCTTCGATCCTCGCAGTAGAGGTGGCCATCATCTTTCAGTTCAATGCTCACGAGCGTTGGACTTTCCGAGACCGAGTGCGTCAGGGCTGGGGCCCGTTCCGTTTCCTCAAGTTCAACCTGACGTCCGCTGGTAGCCCAATCATCATCGTGGTGACGGTCAATACCCTCACCCCCCTGTTGGGGATCAGCCCTTATATCTCTAACACGATCGGCATATTATTCGGCGTCACCTGGAACTGGACAATGAATAATCTGGTCATCTGGCCCCAACGACAAGAGGGCTAAACCACTGCGGGCGCCGATAGAGGCGTCCCTATCTGAGACGGTCTACCCCCTACTCCTCCTCCAGCCTCTCCTCTCGCATCAAAAGGAGGTGGCCGCTCGCCAGTAATACGGGGAACATGAGCGTGGCGAGCAAGGAGAGAAGGAACACGTTGTCATCTATCCAGGTGAAGAGCCAGCCCACGCGCAGATAGTTGTCCTCGGCCTCGAAGGGCATCGAGGTGAAGTTAATGTACGCGTAGTACACGTTGAAGAACTGCACCACGCTCAGGACAGCGAGTGCTGCCCAGATGGCCCTGGAGTTCATAGCGAACCCGGCGGTCATCAGCAACAAGATGGAAGCGAATAGATAGCGCTCGTGCATGCGTGTCATGAAGAGGAAGAAAGCCAGTACCGAGAGTGCGGTGCCCAGGGCAAGCGGGCCGGGACCCTTAGCGTCGCGAAACGTCCAGATGATGCTGATGCTTGCTGCCGCGTACAGGATGATGCCCCACCAGCGATAAGCAAGTCCCAAGAAAGTCAGCTGATCGGATTTCAGCCAGCCGGTCAAGCCCCAGAAGTTGTAAGCGTAGAAGGAGTTGAACGGGTACACCTCGGTGGCGTCCTGTAACTGGCCGATAATCGCCAACGGGTTGGAGGGGAAGAAGGGGAGCAGTAACAGGAGCGCCGCTGCTAGCGCTGCCGCAACCGCAGGCCAGACCCGAGCAGCGAGGCTCCTGCCGAACGCGATGGCTCGGGTCAGCGGCTCGGCCGCCTCCGGCAGGTTGGGCAAGACCTGCCGGATCTCGTCTCTCAACGCCCAAAAAACGAACACCGGCAGAGCACCGATGGCCAGAGGCTTCACCAGGAAACCAACCGTGTACACCACCGCCGCCACGACTGTGCGCCCGCGGGCGAGATAGTAAACGGTGAGGAGGAGGAAGAACGCCAGCATGCTATCGACCTGCCCCCACACGGGGCCAGCAAGGAGGATTACCGGATGCAGCAGGTAGAGGGCCGCCGCCCCCGCCCGGATACCGGTCTTCTGGCCTTCGAGGATGCGGTAAAGCAGATAGGCCGAGGCGAGATCGGTGGCTATCGAGGGCAGCTTCAGAATGTACCAGAACTGATCGCCGCTGAACGCGAACAAGCTGTCCAGGCCGCCGATTAGCCAGAGAACGTAGAGGTAGCCTGGCGTCCAGTCGGAGAGGAAGTCGGCGCTGTAGAAGTTCCAGGGCCCCTGTTCGGCCAGATTCACGCTCCAGAACTGGAACGTCCCCAGGTCGATGCCGAAGCCCGGCAAGGCCGCCGCGCCCAGTCGCACCAGCAGGCCCAGCGCCAGGACGAGGAGGATAGGGCTGGCCCGGACGCTAAAGCTTATCTTGATGTCCGAAGGGCCCGCCTGTTCCTTATCCATAAGCCACGCTAGTCATCTAGTCTATCAGTAGATCGCAGCGAACATCCTGGACCGCCGGGGCCATGCCGGTCGGCGCGGCCCTCCCTTACGGCAGGCACGACTCGCCAACATCATACAGCGCTACTGGCCCCTCACTCGTATCAGCGGCGAAGGCGGCCTCGAACTCCCCGGCGAAGAGCGATTCGTTAACCGCCATGCTGCCGTCCAGTTCCAGGGGCCCGACCTCCATGAAATCGATCTCGTTGGCCAAGAGCAGCTCGCACGCCTCCTGTTTCAGCGATGCGTCGTATATGGCGCTGGCCGTCTCTCTTCGCGGACCTACTTCGTAGCCGGCGCCTTCGGCGAACTGGGTTAAGCCCAGGAACAATCGCCGGCCCCCCATCGAAGGTTGAACGTAAACCAGAGGAGCCCTGATAAAAAAAGCGTCAATGTCCGTT
>CBDURB010000219.1:0-3510 GCA_965369585.1 uncultured bacterium | reverse complement strand
CGTCCGCTTCCACAACCGGCGCCGTCAGCACAGCGCCCTAGGCTACGCCACGTCCATGCAGTATGCTCTACAACGTCTGCCCCGCCAGGCCCGCGTGTCTCACATGTCTTGAAGCATTACACCGTCTAACAAGTAGCGAGTCCCGCGGGGTTCGGACCAACCCTCAGCAGGAAGGTCGAAGTTTTGAATAGGGAGTTACCGGCAGGCCTGACCCTGAGCGTACCGAAGATCAGTGCGCGCCAACTGCTACTCATTAGTCTGCTGGTTGGCCTGCTGGCAGCCGCGCTCTTCACCCGCTTCTGGCGCCTGGGGACACCAGGCGAGTTCTACTTCGACGAGATCTTTTTTCCGGCCACAGGCCAGGAGATCCTCAGTGGGGACCCGGACGCCTGGGAATTCATCGGGCACGAGAACACACATCCGCCCCTTTCCAAGCTGTTCATGGCGGGTGGAATGGCGATATTCGGGGTAGTGACGTCGGGGTCGATCACGGGGGAGATAGAAAACCCGTTCGCCTGGCGGTTCTTCGGCGCCCTGGCAGGCGTCGGCTCGGTCCTCTTCATCTACCTGCTGGCGAAGCGCCTCTTCAGGAGCGAGATCGCCGGCTTGGCGGCGGGATTCCTAATGGTGTTCGAGGGGCTCTTTTTCGTTCAATCGAGGATCGCTACTCCGGACACGTACCTCTTGTTTTTCATCCTGGGCACCGTCTATTTCCTGGTGTCTGACCGCTTCTTGTTCTCCGGGATGTTCTTTGGAGCGGCTCTGGCCATCAAGTTGACCGCACTCTTGACCGTCTTCCCTATCGTCATGTATTTCCTATACCGGTACTGGCGGGCCGAACAGGGCAAGGGCGCCAGTATTATCTACCTGGCCCCCGTGACTCTGCTAGCCTTCTATCTGGGCACCCCGGTCATGTTCGGCGGATTCCTGGTCGACGAAGTCCGGCCCGGCGTACTCGAGCCCGGTGTGTCGGCGTCCGTCTTTGTTGCGGCTTTGGGCGCGTGGATGGCGTTCTGGGCGTTGGCTCCCGTGGCCGCCTACTTTATCGACCGGTCTTCGCGCCCGAGGGACGGCCCCGAGGCAAATGCTGTCCCGGGATTGCTTGTCATTCTGCCCCTCTTTTTCGTCCTAGTGCCTCTTTCCATCTATCTCCTGACGTACGTTCCTATGCTGTTCACCGGGCACGACCTCGGAGATGTGCTGTTGCTGAACCGCGACGCCTACCAATTCCACTCGACGAGTCCCCAGGTGACGGGCCCGGAAGCCTTCCATCCCTACTCGTCGCCCTGGGATACGTGGCCGATCATGATGCGGCCCATCTTCCTATACGTGTCCTCCGGCGGTGCAGTGATCTACTCTTTAGGCAACCCCATCATCTTCTGGGCTGGTCTTCCCGCCCTGGCCTTCGCCTTGTGGCAGGGTCTTCGCGGCCTGCGGGCCAGGTTTGATGAAGCGACGGGCAGGCTGTCTCTATCAGGCAGCCTGGGACCCGAACAGGCATCCCTGCTGTTTGTAGTGCTGGCCTACCTCGCTTTCCTCCTGCCCTGGGCTATTCAGCCCCGGCTATTGTTCATCTATCACTACCTTCCCAGCCTGGCCTTCCTGTTGCTGGCCTTAGCGTACGCCGTCCATTGGCTGTGGCAGCGACCGTGGGGTAGGGCCCCCGCCATCGTCTTTCTGGCGGCGGCCGCACTGACTTTCGTCTACTTCTACCCACACCTGGCCGCCGTTGACGTCTCCGATGGCTTAAAGGAGTCCTACTTCTGGTTCTCATCCTGGCGCTAGTCCACGCGAGTAACGTTCGCCCGCAGGCAAACGTTGTACCTGCCGAGGGATAAGCTTGCTCGCAAACGAAAGCAGTAGGTGAGATTCGGTGCTCGCCATCGTATTCCTCGCTACGTCTTTCCTGGTTGGGCTTCTCCTTATTCAGAGAACGCTCCCGCACCTGCCCCCTCTGGTGCAGCTTGCGGGTGGCTTCCTGGTGGGGCTGCTCCTGACGACATGGGTCACCTTTCTAGCGGCCTTCGTGTTTCTTGGCTTGGAGGATGCCCTTCCCATTGGCATTCTCGTCACGTTCGCGATACAGATCGGTATCCTTGTCCGATGGCACCGCCACTTATCCCTGTCGGCTTTCAAGCTTGGCTGGGTGGAGGGAACTCTCGCCGTTGCCGCTCTAATCTTTTCCCTCTGGCTGATGGACCAGCGCCTCTCAGGGGACCCGTTGATGGTCTCTCTCAACACCTGGGGGGACTTTGGTCTTCATATCGCCATCGCGCGGTCCTTCTCTGAGGGCCACAACCTGCCTCCCGAATATCCTTTTTTTGCCCTGGAGCCGATCCGCTATCACTTCGGGTTCGACTTCTTAGCCGGCGCTTTGGAGAGGATGAGCCTTCCGATAGCTTGGGCCTTCAACTTGCCGGCGGCTCTGGCCATGACCTCTATGATCTTGCTGACCTTCGAGCTTGGGAGGCTACTGTTCAACAAGGTATCGGTGGGGTTAGTGGCCGTCGCCCTCCTGATCACCAACAGCTCGCTGGCTTTCCTTCGCTACTTTGACGAGTTCGGCAACGATGTGCCAGAAGCGATCAGTAATCTGTGGGATCACAACCGCTACCTCGCCATCGGGCCGTACGAGACGGGCGAGGACATTGCGATCTACTGGACGCTGAACGTGTTTCTGACCCAGAGCCACATCATCGTGGCTATCGCCCTCAGCCTCTTCGTCACCTACGGTCTGATCCAACCGTTACGCCAAGGGGAACCCTTGTGGACCCAAAGGGCGCTGGCGCTAGGTGCTATGGCGGGTCTCTCCTTCTGGATGAACGGGCCGGTATACGTGGCCGCCATGGTTTTCTTCGTCGCCCTTTTCCTGGTCTTCGGGCGCATACGGGAATCGATAAGCTTTCTGGTACCTGCGGGCCTCATCGCCTTGCCCCAGGTCATATGGCTGAGCGGGGGCCTCGCCGCGGGGGGGAGCATAAGCTTTCACATCGGCTATTTGGTTGAGCCGCTCACCGTCGATCACTTCATCACCTACTGGTGGCTGAACCTGGGCTTAGCCCTGCCGCTGATGGTGCTGGCGGCGGTCTGGGGCAACAAGACCGACCGGAAGCTGATGTTGGCAGTGATGGCGATCTTCCTGTTTGGGAACTTCGTCCAGCTGGGGCGCGACCTCGGCGGGCACAATCACAAGGTGTTCAACACGTGGGAAATACTGATGAACCTGTTCGTTGCCTTCGCCTTTGTCAGGCTTTGGAGCCTGAAGGTCCGCCACTTCAACATGAGACATCTCGCTGCAGCCGTTGCACCCGTTGTTCTGTTCTTTCTTGTCCTATCCGGCATCATCGACTTCATGGTGATCAAGAATGATCCCCGGTTTATTGTCTTCGGTCCCAGGGAGAGCACCATCGACTGGATCAAAGACAACACGGACACTGACGCTGTCTTTCTCACGGCACCTCAGCTGTACGTTCAGCCTTCGATGGCGGGCCGGCGATTATTCTTGATCAC
>CBDURB010000218.1:0-3518 GCA_965369585.1 uncultured bacterium | reverse complement strand
TTCTCCGCTTTCTGACCCCGCTGCGGGAGGCAGAGGTCGACCGCTGAAGGCCGGGGGCTGCGCTCGCAACTTGGCGAACGGCCTGCTTTCGGCGATAATGGCGACTTAGGGAAACGGATATAGGGAAGGGCTCGTTTACCCTGCAATGGTTCGTTGACTCTGGAGTTCTTAGCCGATGCCCGATAAGCCCTGGAATGTGGAGCCTTACGTGACGCAGGAGAGGATACGGGTCATACATTACGGGATCGGCGCTATAGGCGCCGAGGTGGTGCGGTTCTGCCTCAACCGGCCGGAGATCGAGATTGTGGGCGCCATTGACTCCCACCCGTCCAAGGCGGGCCTTGACCTGGGGGACGCGGCGAACGCCGGTCGCACTTTGGGCATTACCGTCGCCTATGAGGCGGAGCCGTTGCTGAAGGACGTCTACGCGGACGTAGTCGTCCATAGCACCAGCTCAGCGCTGACCTCCGTCTATCCACAGCTCATGTCTATCGTCTCCGCCGAGAAGAGCGTCATCTCCAGCTGCGAGGAGCTGGCGTACCCCTGGGTCCGCTACCCGGACATTTCGCGTAAGCTGGACCGCCGCGCCCGTGAGACCGGCGTGCGGGTGTTGGGGACGGGGGTGAATCCCGGCTTTGTTATGGACTTCCTGCCGCTGGTGCTGGCTACCGCCTGCCAGCAGGTGCGTTCGATCCGCGTCGAGCGCGTGGTCGACGTGGGAACGCGGCGCATGAACCTCCAGCGTAAGGTGGGTGTGGGGCTGAGCGTGGAGGGGTTCCAGCGCGGCGCCAACGATGGCGCTATCGGCCACGTGGGGCTGCGGGAGTCTCTCCTCATGATCGCTGATACTATGGGCTGGCGGCTGGATGACGTTGCGGAGACGCTGGAGCCGCTAATCGCGCAGGGGCGTCATAAGACCGAATACTTCTCCGTGGAGCGCGGCTACGTTCGCGGGCTCCGCCAGTCCGTGCGTGGAGTCTCGGCCGGACGTGAGGTTGTGCGGCTCGATCTTGAGATGTCCCTGGGAGCCCACAATCCGCGAGACGTTATTCACATCGACGGCACGCCGCCGGTTGAGGTGCGCATGCCGGGGAGCCTCCAGGGGGACCAGGCTACCGCTGCCATCGTGGCCAACTGTATCCCAGCTATCGCGCGAAGCCGCGCCGTGGGCTTGCTATCGATGCGCGATCTGCCGGTCGTGCCCTACCTCCGTCCCCGGCCTCAGCCGCGTGAGGAGATCGAGTGACCACGATTCAGGAGGTCTACCGCCGCCTTCATCCCCGTTCGGCCCGGCTGCATCAGGAGGCGGTGAAGACCTTCCCCTCGGGGGTCACGCACGATATCCGCCACCTGACGCCGTTCCCACTTTATGTCGACCACGCTCAGGGGAGCCGCAAGTGGGACGTGGACGGCAATGAGATCGTGGACTATGTGATGGGGCACGGCGCGCTGTTCCTGGGCCACGCCTATCCGGACATCACTAGGGCTGTCCAGGAGCAGGCGGCCAAGGGCACGCACTATGGCGCCAGTCATGAGCTGGAGTTGGAATGGGGCGAGCTGGTCAAGAGGCTGATACCCAGCGCTGAAGCCGTCCGCTTCACTAGCTCCGGCACAGAGGCGACGCTGATGGCGATCCGCCTGGCCCGTTCCTACACTGGGCGCGACAAGCTGCTCAAGTTCGATGACCACTTCCACGGCTGGCACGATAGCGTCGTGGGGACTCGCTACGGGGAGCCGGAAACGCCACAGTCGCCCGGCGTCCCGGAGGCGACGCTGAGTAACACCATCAGCGTGCCCCAGAACGACATCGCTCAGGTTGAGGGCAGGCTGGCGGAGGGAGACGTGGCGGCGGTGATTCTTGAGCCCACTGGTGCTCACTTCGGCGGTCTGCCCCTGCGGGACGGCTTCCTGGCGGAGCTGCGTGATGTGACCGCACGACACAACACCGTCCTCATCTTCGACGAGGTGGTGACGGGCTTCCGCGTCGCGCCGGGGGGCGCCCAGGCCCGCTACGGCGTGACACCCGACCTGACGACACTGGCCAAGATCCTCGCCGGAGGGCTTCCCGGCGGCGCCGTGGCCGGGAAGACGGACGTTATCTCGCTCACCGAGTTTCGCGATGACGCCGACTGGAACAGACGGCAGCGGGTGTTCCACCCGGGCACCTTCAACGCCAATCCCCTATCGGCTGCTGCCGGTGTCACGATGCTCTCGCTGGTGGAGACGGGCGAGTTCCACACCCGCGCCGAAGCCGTCACCGAGCAACTGGTGAGTGGGATGAATCAGGCGCTCACCTCCCGCAACGTGGAAGGCTGCGTGTACGGGCTGGCTTCCTACTTCCACGTGTCGCTGGGTAAGGAGTGTCCGCGGCCGCAGGAGAGCATTGAGTGGCCCGCCCGCAACGGCAAGGCGCCTCCGCGTACGTTCCCTAAGGCGGCGCTGGCGCTTAAACAAGGGATGCTCAACCACGGCGTGGACCTCATGGGCTATACCGCCGGGCTGGTCTCCAGCGTCCACACCGACGAGGACGTCGACCGCACCCTGAAGGCGTTCGAGGCCACGCTGGACGAGATGTTGGCGGAGGACCTCCTCTAGGACCTGCTGAAACCTCTCCCGCTCTGGCGACTGCGCGTGTGAGCGGCTTATAATCGGCGGTACCGCCCATGAACGCCGCCGAACGTCGCCTCATCACCTACACCGCCTCCGCTCACGCCCTCGTCCACGTCATCGAGCTCACATATCCCGCTCTCCTTACCCGTATCGCGGAGGACTTTGGGTTGCGGGCCGTGGTACTTGGCACCATCGCCTCGGTCTTCGCCTGGGCGTTCGGGGGGAGCGCCATTCCCGCCGGTTTTCTCACCGATCGGTTGGGCTCCCGGCGAGTGTTGCTCTACGCGTTCGTCGGCGCTGCCGTCTCGCTGGTCCTGGTGGGCCTTTCGCCCAACGAGTGGTTCCTGGCCGCGACGCTGGCTCTGCTGGGGTTCTGCATCGGCCTCTATCACCCGGCGGGGCTATCGCTGATGGCGCAGGGTGTGCGGCAGCGCGGCCTGGCGCTGGGGTTCCATGGCGTAGCGGGCAACCTAGGCCAGGCGCTGGCGCCGGCGCTGGCCATAGGTCTGGCGGTAGCGGTGGACTGGCGGCTGGCCTTCTTTGTCCTGGCCGGCGCGGCAGCCGTAATGGCGGTGGTGCTCTCGGTCACCACCCTGCCGTTGAAGGGAGAAGCCGAGACGCTCACGACGGATAGCGAGACGCCCGAGAGGTCGGGTGAACCCGCACCGCGGCCTGTCCGTAGGTTCGTGATCCCTCTGCTGCTGGTGTACGCGGCGTTCGTGCTCAGCGGCATCGTCTATCGGGGGGTGATAACCTTCCTGCCGCAGCACCTGGAGGAGCTGGTGGACAAGGACCTGGGCGGCGTCTTCGCCACCGTGGCTCTTCTAATGGGTGCGGTGGGCCAGCTGGTGGGTGGGGCGCTCTCCCAACGGGTAAGGCTGGAGCGGCTGGTGCCGGTGCTGGCGGTG
>CBDURB010000217.1:0-3530 GCA_965369585.1 uncultured bacterium | reverse complement strand
GCGTGGCTGAACGCATGGAACCTCTCTCTTGGACGAATAGCGGGGGGTTGTTATTCGGTACGTTCCACACTCGCCGCTGGATTCACGGGAGACAAGAGCAGAAATGCAAAAGGCAGCCCGCCCCAGGCTGCCTTTCGCGCTATCTCGCTCTTTAGAGCGAGACCAGAAGGAGGTCGCCCCTCTAATAGTCTGTTTAACTTGCTGAGTAAAACGCCTCGTGGAGGGAAAGGTTAACGGAACTGGTAAAGTGTTATGGCGTTTTCTCAATGAACTTCACGCTGGCCGCGTGTGGCTCATAAGTAAAGACGGAGGTTATGAGATATCGTTGCAAGTGAGCCGCCGAAGGGGTGGTTATAATGGTGTGGGAAAGGCCCCTTCATGCCACGCCCTCCGTTCGAGATACTGGAGCACACTGCCGATGTGGGCATCGTGGCGCATGGGGGCAGCCTGGCTGAGCTGTTCGCCAACGCCGCCACCGGCATGTTCGCCATCATGGCGGAGTTGGAAGACGTGCGCCAAACGGAGGAGCGTCGAATCGAGGTCGAGGCGCGGGACCACGAGGGGCTGATGGTGCGCTGGCTTACGGAGCTGCTGTACTACCTGGACGCGGAGGAGCTGCTGTTCTCTCGGTTCGTCGTGGAGGAGGTAAGCGAGACGCGCCTGCGGGCGCGGGCGTTCGGCGAGCGGATAGAGCCTGAGCGCCACCGGCTGCACTTCGGGGTGAAGGCGGTGACGCGTCATATGCTGGAGGTGGCCCAGGAGGAGGACGACTACCGGGCGCAGGTACTGTTCGATATATAGCGCCCTGACCGACGAGGTGATATGCGATGGCCGTTAAGTGGAGAGAGACGCTAGAGAAGATAGACGACCAGCGCTGGCTGCTCCCCAAGGAGTACAAGCCCGGGATGCGGGTGCCGGGGCTCGTGTTCGCGTCCGAAGAGATGCTGGGGGTGATCGGCCTGGAGCAGGCGCTGGAACAGGTGGCGAACGTCGCCTTTCTGCCCGGCATCGTCAACTATTCCATGGCTATGCCGGACATTCACTGGGGCTACGGCTTCCCCATCGGCGGGGTGGCAGCGATGCGGGTGGAGGACGGCGTCATCTCCCCCGGCGGGGTCGGCTTCGACATCAACTGCGGCACGCGCGTCCTGCGCACCAGCCTGAGAGAGGATGAGGTACGGCCGCGCCTGAAGGAGCTGGTGAACCAGCTATTCCGCGACATCCCCGCCGGCCTCGGCGGTTCGGGGCTGGTGAGGGTCTCGATGAAGGAGATGGATGAGGTGATGGTGAAGGGGGTGGGGTGGGCGCTGGAGCAGGGCTACGCCTGGCCGGAGGACGTTGATGCGGTGGAGGGCGGGGGTGCGCTCAAGGGCGCGAACACGGATAAGGTGAGCAAGCGCGCCAAGCAGCGGGGGGCTCCGCAGCTAGGGACGCTGGGCTCAGGCAACCACTTCCTGGAGATACAGGTCATCGATGAGGTGTACGACAGCGAGAAGGCGGAGACGATGGGCATCGACGGGCCGGGTCAGGTGATGGTGTTCATCCACTGCGGCTCGCGGGGGCTGGGTCACCAGACCTGCCAGGACTACCTGGACGTGATGGAGGAAGCGGCCTCAAAGTACAAGATCCAGCTACCGGACAAGCAGCTCGCGTGCGCGCCCATCGGCTCTAAGGAGGGGCAGGACTACCTGGGGGCGATGACGGCGGCGGCGAACTTCGCGTTCTGCAACCGGCAGCTGATCGCCCACTGGACGCGACAGGCGTTCCAGCGGGTGCTGGGCCGCGACGCCCGCGAGGAGCTGGGGATGCACCTGGTGTACGATGTGGCCCACAACATCGCGAAGATCGAGCAGCACCGGGTGAACGGGCGGGAGATGACGGTGTGCGTACACCGCAAGGGGGCGACGCGGGCGTTCCCGCCCGGCCATCCAGACGTGCCCAGGCGGTATCAGCAAACCGGGCAGCCGGTGCTGGTGCCCGGCGATATGGGACGCTACTCCTACATCTGCGCCGGCACGGAGCAGGCGATGAGCGAGACGTGGGGCTCAAGCGCCCACGGAGCGGGGCGGACGCAGAGCCGGCACGCGGCGAAGCGGATGCTTAAGGGGGTGGACGTGGCGCAGCGGCTGGCCCAGCGGGGCATCTACGTGCGGGCGCAGAACCGCGGCCTGCTGTCGGAGGAGGCGAGCGAGGCGTACAAGGACGTGGCGGAGGTGGTAGACGTGCTGGACGAGGCTGGCATCGCCGGCAAGGTGTGCCGCATGCGGCCCATCGGGGTGGTCAAGGGATAAAGGCGCAGAGCCTTGCCCGCTGGCGGGCAAGGCCCTGCCAGCATCAGGTTAGCAGCCCGATGCCCTGGAGCGCCTAGATATTACGCTGGTCTACGACGAAGTATCGTAGAAGTGACAGGCGTAGTAGTCTATGGCCGAATCGCCAAACAGATCGAGGCCATGGTACTCGTCGAGGCCGTCCGTCGGGCAGGGCTGACCGTGATAGAGGTCAGCGCGGATCAGGATCTCCGCGCCGAGGAACGGGGCGTGCATAGCTCCGGGATCTGCGGTGTCAAACACCAGCACCGAGATACTGGCGCTAGAGGCTCCCGTCCCCGGGGGAAAACAGTGTACCCCTAGAGGCGCGATGTTATCGCAGGTCCAGCCCGCTCGATTAAGCTTGGCCGGGCTGACGCCATGCGCCTCGGCGACGCCGGCGCCCGACGTCATAGCCACAGCCATTAAGAGAACGGCGCCGACGATAGCGGCGCCTGGGATAAGAAAATGCCTGAATCCGGTCTTGGTGGCCCGCACGATTTGTACCTCCCGCGATAAAGAGCTTTTGTGGAAGTATAGACTCTGTTATGTCGCGTAGTCAACGCCCCTGGCCTGGGTGACCGCGAGACCCGTCAGAAGGGCCAGGGGAGATCTCCGTACGGCTACCGCCGCCCTGATTTACTTCTCTTCGCCTGTGGCCTCCGGCAGGTCGGTGGCCTTGGCGCCGCGAGTGACGATCACACGGTGGGGGTACGGTATCTCGATACCTTCGTCGTCGAACGCCTTCTTGATGCGCTTGCGGAGTTCGCCCATGACCGTCCACTGCTTTACGGGCTTGGTGTCGCCGACGACCTTGATGTCGATGCCGGAGTCGCCCAGGTTGTCCACACGCAGGGACTTGGGCGGGGTGATGAGGGAGGGCGCCCATTCCGGATCGGCGGCCATCTCCTCGCCCACGCGGTCGATAACCCGCATGACGTGGTCGAGGTCCTCGCTGTAGGAGACACCGACGTTGAGATTGACGCGGGAGTACTCCTGGGTGAAGTTGGAGGCGACGGCGATCTCGCCGTTGGGGATGTAGTGTACGATGCCGTCCAGGTCGCGCAGGACGGTCCTACGGAGCCCCACATCCTCAACAGAGCCGGTGACGCCGCCCACGCTCACCACATCGCCCTTGGAGTACTGGTTGTCCAGGAGGATGAACAGGCCGCTTATGACGTCCTTGACCAGGCTCTGGGCGCCGAAGCCAACGGCGAGACCCAG
>CBDURB010000216.1:0-3545 GCA_965369585.1 uncultured bacterium | reverse complement strand
TTACAACCAGTAACCTTCGGCGAAGATTTGTAGTTGTAATCTTCACAGGGGGTCGAAGGCCTGGACGCGACAACCACGGGGAATGGATCAGGCTCTTGACGTGGGCGGGAGGCCTAGGCGATACTACGCTCCTCTGCAGGAGATAGGCATGGAACCGGGGTCAGCACAACTGTCCTCTGTCCTCGATGTCAAGCACGCTGGCCCGGGCAGCAGTATTGCTGACAGGGGACGAGAGCTATGATAGGGGGTCTCCTCCGGGCTGCGGAGACCCTGCTTGGCCCCCTCGGCTACCCAGCCGCCCGCCTCCAATCCTGGCCCTCCTGGTCAAGGCGGCGGAAAGGTTCGTTGAGGGGAGCTATGCGTGGCTAACATCGGCGTGCCGCCCCTCGTGTACCGCCAGGTTGGCCTGGAGGCACGAGATCTTTTCGGCCTCAGCGGCGTAATACGGATCAACGCGCGGTGTTCCCATGGTGACAAATAACGCTGCCGAATACAACTATCCTCGCTTCCACCCTGGGCTGATGGTGGAGCGGTTTGAGGGCGGACCGAAGCCTGGCGAGATGGCACCAGACTTCAGCGCCTCCACCCTGGACGGCCGCGAGCCTCAGCTGAGCGACTTCCGCGACCGGCGGATTGTCGTGCTGCAGTTCGGCTCGGTGACCTGACCGATGACGGCGGCAGCCGCTCCCGGGACGGAGCGGGTCCGGAAGGAGTTTCAGGACCGGGATGTAGAGTTCCTCCTCGTCTATGTCCGGGAGGCGCACCCAGGCGAGAACTACCCCTCCCATACCACCCTAGAGCAGAAGAAGCAGGATGCGATAGCCCTCGCGGAGCAGGAAGACATTCACACCACCGTCATCATTGATGACTTGGAGGGGACGATCCACCGGGCGTATGGCCTGCAGCCTAACATGCTCTACGTGATCGACAAGGGAGGCCGTGTGGCCTTCCGGGCGCTCTGGGCCGAGGAGGCGGTGCTACGACGGACCCTTACTGAACTCCTCGATCGTGAGCAGAAGGGGCAGGGGACCATTCTCGGCGAAAATCTCAGCATCCTCATTCCCTTCCTTCACGGTATGAGCGAGATCCCAAGGGTGCTTGGGCGGGCTGGCACCCAGGCCGTGGAGGACTTCCAGCAAGTCCTGGGCCGGGGTGCCGGGCTGGTGGTTCGTGGGCTCTCGTTGTTTCGTCCCCTACTTCGGGCCTCTCCAACGGTCCGGGCGGCCCTGCTCGGTGGTGTCGTCCTCGGCGGGATGCTGGTGGTGATTCTCACTCGACTGGGGCGAAGGTGATAGGAAGGAAGAAGCCATGAGCGTGGGAAACTTCTGGCGGGCTGTCATCGCGAGATTTATCGCCAACTACTTGATGACCATGACCGGCATAGCGGCCCATTTCCTGAACAGGATCATCCTGGTCCTAATCTATGCTACCTAGGTCTACGACCGGCTCCCCGGGCAGCGGAGTAGTCAAGTGGACCGTCCAGCCTCATCCTTACCCTCGTCGCGTGGGTGGTCTTCATTCCGCTGGTGAGCCGCGCGAGGTTGTTCTTCAGAACACGCCGGCCCCTTTGCCGCCATGACGGGCCTTGACCCAGAAGCGTTTAGATCACCCGACGGGACACATGTGTGCTGCGCGGGCCGCGATACGCCCTCACAGCGCCAAATGGCCACTGGGCCGGGTTTTCGATCGTCAAATCAGCCTGATGAAGAGGGGAGAACGCTATGTACCGTACCAGATCAGGGCCGGATTCGCGGTCGAGCGGGCTGTGTGCTACCGTGGTCGGTAACCGGGAGAGGTCATCCGGGAAATCTCGGTTAACATGGTCATCAACGCCGCGTGCCTATCCGTCTAACGAAACAGGCCTCACAGCTGAATTTCAGGAAGGAGGAAAATCATGTCGGTGTCGAGTGATTCGGCCGGGGCGGTTCAAACACAATCGTCGGCGACAGGGCCGTTACTGTTTCAGCCCTACAAGCTAGGGCGCTATACAGTGCCCCACCGTGTGGTGATGGCGCCGTTGACGCGTTCCCGGAGTGCGCAGCCTGGGAACATCCCGACCACGCTGAACGCTTGCTACTACGCGCAGCGGGCATCGGCTGCGCTCATCATTTCCGAGGCAACCCAAGTGTCGCAACAGGGCCAAGGCTACGCCTGGACGCCGGGCATTCATACGCGCGCCCAGGACGAGGGCTGGCGCTTGGTCACCGAGGCAGTGCACAAGGCGGGCGGGCGGATCTTCCTGCAGCTATGGCACGTAGGACGCATCTCGCATCCCTCATTGCAGCCGGATAGGATGCTTCCCGTTGCGCCTTCGGCAATCACTCCCACCGGGCAAGCCTTCATCGAGGGTGAAGATGGCGAAGGGGCTCTCGTACCTTTCATCACGCCGCGCGCTCTGCAGACCGAAGAGATGCCCTACCTGGTGAAACAGTTCGTGCATGGCGCCAGGAACGCCCTCGTCGTTGGTTTCGACGGGGTGGAGGTCCATGCGGCCAATGGCTATCTGCTCGATCAGTTCATTAATTCCAATTCCAACAAGCGCACCGACGAGTATGGCGGCTCGGTCGAGAAGCGAGCCAGGCTGTTGATGGAGGTGGTCCAGGCGGTGTCGGAAGTCTGCGATGCGGACCGAGTGGGCGTGCGCCTATCGCCGCTTGGTACCTTCAACGACATGGGCGACGAGAACCCGGAGAGAACGTTTGGTTACATCGCTGAGAAGTTGAATGATTTCAACCTGGCCTATCTGCACGTGGTGCGCCCGGGTATCGACGGCAGTGGGTCCGCGGCCGAATCCGATCCGCGCGCCGAGCGCATGATGGCGCTCATGCGTGACCAATGTAAGGGAACATTGATGGTTTGTGGCGGCTTCGATCGGGAAAGCGCCGAGCTGTACCTTGAAGCGGGCAAGGTCGATCTGATCGCCTTCGGGCGCAAGTTTCTAGCCAACCCGGATCTCCCGGAACGCTTGCGGTTGAATGCCTCGATCAATGCCGATGACCCGGCCACCTATTACGGTGGCGGTGCGAAAGGCTACACCGATTACCCGACCCTGGCCCACGAACGGGGTGAGGCCCCGTTGCCCTGTCCCTGTGTCGACGAGCGGTGGCGCTAATCGCGGATTACGGGCCTAGAGGTGATCTCCAAGATATTCTCAGAGAGTGAACTAAGAGCGATTGCCCAGGCTTTAGGGGACACGGACGAAGGCTTGACCAACGCCGAGATCGACGAGCTTCTGCACTCAATGCTTATGCGTTCATCTAATCCGGGAAATCTCGGTTGAAAGGTCGATGTGCGTGGATGCCCTCGTCGCCGGGGAACAGTTTATGGTGAGATTCTCGGCAAAGATAGGATCGGAAATCATGAGGGGTCGCACCTGGTCATTGGGCGCTTCGCTCGCCCACAGCTCTTGCACTTCGCAAGCGCTGGAACCCTTATACTACCGCTGAATCTGTCCCGAGAAAGCGTGGGGGTGTGAGCGACCATCCCCGGTGAAGATTACAACCAGTAATCTACATCCCCTTTCTCATTTGGCTTTGCTACGTCAC
>CBDURB010000215.1:0-3549 GCA_965369585.1 uncultured bacterium | reverse complement strand
GTTTCCGCCGATGGTCTCCACGCGACTCCAGCTGACGCCTTCGGGCAACTCGTTCTGGAGCTTGCAGGCCATGCTGCACGCATGGCAGCCTACACATCGGTTGATGTCGATGAGCAGCGCGTACCTCTGGGTCATGGCGCGCCTCCTACGCCTTTTCTGCTTCCACAAGAACGTCGTAGATCAACGAGTGGTTCGATGCGGCGAAGTCACTTTGAATAACTGGCAAGAGGAGTGCTGGATTCACCCCTCTTGGGTCATCCAGGCGCGAAGTGAGGTGATTATAGTGACCCCCGATGAAATCCTCTGGCCACCATCCGTGGTCGATATTGACGAGACCCGGCGGGACCTCCTGGGTGAGCCTTGCCTTAAGCCGACACTCCCCTCTGTCGTTAAAGGTTCTCACCACGTCCCCGTCCTTGATGCCCCGTTTGGTCGCATCCACCGGGTTGATGTCCAGCATCGGTTCCGGCCGCATCTCCCTTAGCCATTGAACATTAGTGAAGTTGGTCTGCATGAACTGCCGCCGCCTCTTTGTCATGAGGCTGAGCGGGTACTTCTGGGCCAAGGGAGACGTGCGCGGGTTCTCCAGGCTCTCTTTGTGAATTGGCAGCTCCTCGCCGAACGGAACTAGCATGTCGTTGTAGAATTCAATGCGGCCAGACGGCGTGCGGAATTGCTTGTCCGCGTAGCTCACGCCCATTCCGTACGGCACATTGGCCCTGACCGCTCCCTCTTTCTTTAGCTGCTCCAGCGTGATTCCCTCGACGGACGGATCGCCGCTATCCAGCATCACTTGCATCCACTCTTCCGGAGTCTGAGTGAAGTGCTCACCTAACCCCACGCGGTTTGCGATTTCGGCCATGATGTCGTAGTTGGGTCTGGACTCAAACAAGGGCTCGACGGGCTCGGTGATGTACACATACTGGTTGGACGGGTCAGTCATCAGCTCCGAGCGCTCAAATGCTGTCGCGTCGGGGAGCACGATGTCGGCATATGACGTTGTCATGTCCATGAACAGGCCGATCTGCACGATCAGGTCCAGCTCGGAGAAGATTTCCTCATACATCTCGGCGTGGCCGTAGCTCTGGAAGAAATTGCGGTTGCCGCCCAGAAATGCCTTGAAGGGGTACTTGCCCTCGCGGATGGCCATCCACGCCGCCTGCTCGCAGCGTGCGCCGGGCACCCGCTCTACACCAGGCGCTCCTTCCGGGTTGGAGATGGCTCTGGTGTTGAGCCTGATAGAGGCCAATGAACGGCCGCCGCCCGGACCACCACCACGGACTCCGACATTGCCGGTTATGGCCGCCAGGGTCGAGATAGCGCGCGCTCCGAGGTTACCGTGCAGGTGTCGCACCAACCCTGCAGGCATGAAAATGCAAGCTGGCTTGCTTGCAGCATACTCACGGGCGAAGTCGACGATGGTCTTCGCTGACACGTTGGTAATCTCTGATGCCATCTCCGCAGGGTAGTCGGCAGCCCGCTCGGCCAGAAGCTGAAAGGCCGGCTTACAGGCGATACGCTGCACCGTGTAGCTCCCCAGAAGGCTGGGGTCAACGTCGGGGATAGTCTGCGTGTTCGGCGGCACAGGCTTGGGCGCATTGGATACGGTATCCCAGACAACGTAGTTCTCCGCTGAGCCGCCCTCCAGTATGTCGCTCTCTCGTAGGAACATCTTGTTATCAGCCCGAGCTAAGAAGGGGCCGACCGTGTAGTTCTTCACGTATTCGACGTCATACAAGTTCTCACTGATTATGGTGTTGATCACGGAGAGTGCCAGAGCCGCGTCCGTGCCTAACCGCACGCCTATGAACTGATCTCCTTGAGCGGCTGTGGGGTCGAATATCACACCTATCACCACAAACTTCGTACCGTTTGCCTTGGCCTCCACTACGTGCCGCATGTCGCGTGGGGCAGATTCGGATGTGTTGCCGCCCCACTGGACGAGCAGCTTGGAATTGACGAAGTCAAGGGTATCCGTGCCAATTTGGGAATCCCCAAAGACGAGGAGCTTTGCCGCTGGGACACCTCCGTCAGTGAGGTATCCAGGGGGAGCGGCCCCACCACCTCCCCACAGGTTGGCCAATCTCGATCCAATGAGCCTTCCGCCAATGTTCCCTACCGTACTGCTCCCGCCAAACTTCACCATAACGGCTTGGGAGCCGTACTTCTCTTTGACCTCCAGAAGTTTGTTGGCGATAGTGTCAAGGGCTTCATCCCAGGAAATGCGTTCCCATTGGCCGGATCCACGCTCGCCCACCCGCTTCACCGGGTACTTGATGCGATCCGGGCTGTATAGCCACGGCACAGTAGCGTAAGCCTTCAGACAGGCATGGCGCATCCTGGGCTCTTCTGTGTAGAAGTCCGCCGGCTCAACCTGCACCACCCGTTCGTCCTCTATGTGAACCTTGAGTGTGCAGCGCTGGTGGCAGCCTGCCCCTGGGCAAATGACGTATGTGGTCCGCTTAGCAGGCTCTTGAATCGAGGCATCGGCCTCGACCAAGGCATGCAACACTTTCTTTCCTGAAGCGGCAGATCCCGCTAAGACGGCTGTTCCCGCGGCAGCTCCGGCAGAACCTTTGAGGAACGTCCGCCGCGATAGCCCCGATCTCTTGCCGCCGTTGAGGTTCTTCGCCATCATGGCACCTCCCACTGTCAAGTGGATCGCCTCTACCATCGCTTGCCACTAACACTAGAGGGCGGTCATCAAAGACGCGTCAAATTCCGAGGGCCCTGCGTAAAGGAAGCGTTAAATCTGGATGAGAGAAAGCGAAACGGCGGTGTTGGGAGGCCGTTTAGGCCAGATGTCTAGTCAGAATAGGCAGAACGGGCCCTTGAGGCCACAGCCGCATGCCCCTAGTGTTGGATTGCAACGCCGTGGTCACTATCGCCTTGCCACACGAGGCCGGATACCCACGGAGGTTCTCCGAAGTGAAGCAAGACATCTCCGACCGAAAGCGAGCGCAGGAGGTGGTGAGCAGGAGCGAAGGGCTGGCGCGCGCGATCGGTGAGACGGCGCGCGACGCGTTCATATCAGTTGACGTCCGTGGCGTGATCACCGATTGGAACGCACAAGCCGAGACGATCTTCGGCTGGCCCCGCGACGAAGCGATTGGACGCGTGCTGGCAGAGACTATCATTCCCCCGCAGCACAGGGAGTCGTACGAGCGTAGCATGGACCGGTTCAGGGCCAGCCGCGATCAACCGGTAATGAACAATCGAATTGAAATAACGGCATTGCATCGTGATGGGCATGAGTTCCCTGTGGAGCTGGCAGTCTGGGCTGTTGGGTCCGGAAAGAAGTGCGGTATAAATGCCCTCATCATTGATCTCACGGAACGAGAGAGGGTCGGGGAGGTCCTGCGGGAGCGGACGCATGATCTGGGCGAGCGGGTCAAGGAACTGAATTGCCTGTACGGCATCTCCAAGCTTGTTGAGATGCCCGGTACTTCGCTGGAAGAGACGCTTCAGGGTATTGTCAAGATTATCCCCCTGTCCTGGCAGTACCCCGAGATCACCGCGGGTCGAATCACTCTCGACGGCAACTCCTAC
>CBDURB010000214.1:0-3557 GCA_965369585.1 uncultured bacterium | reverse complement strand
GGCCGTCCGGCGTGCCGAAGCGCCAGAGCAGCGTGTCCCAGCCGCCCTTCACCCGCCGCGGCTCCGAGACCTCGGCGAAGCCGAGACTCGCCAGGGCCTCTCGCGGGTCTATTTGGGCCTCGATGTCGGCTATGTCCATCTCAGACCACCGGCGTGACTATCACCAGGCCTCAGTTCGACGTTCGCCGTGGAGCGGCGGCCGAGCCCTTTCAGGCACGGGCGGCTATCGCCTCTCCAACCTCGGCCAGGGCGCCGTCCATGGCGTCCAGCACCTCGTCCACCTCGTCCGCCTGGATGATCAGCGGCGGCATGAGCTGGAGGATGTACTGATTGTAGTGAGCGTAGACGGCGATGACGCCCCGCTTAGCGAGGGCGCGCGCCATGAGCATGCCGCACTCATCGCGGGACATGACCACCCCTATCATCAGGCCGCGGCGGTTGAGCCCCTTGAGCACGGCGGGGTGCTTCTCCCTAAGGGCCGCGAAGCCGTCTTCGAAGCGCTGGCCCATCACCTGTACGTGCTCCGAGAAGCCGGGCTCCGTGATCTGGTCCAGCATCGCCATGGCGGTGACGCAGCCCAGCTCCGAGCCACCCGTGGAGGAGAGGTGCGCGAAGGCGTTGTCGTCGAAGAAGGACTGGATGGGCTTGCGGTAGGTGGCGGTGGATAGCGGGTAGATAGCCGCGCTCATCCCTTTGCCGCAGACCATGATGTCAGGAAGTATGCCCCATTCTTCGTAGGCCCAGAGGCGCCCCGTGCGTCCCAGGCCGGCCTGCACCTCGTCCAGGATAAGGATGACGCCCCGCTCGTCGCACAGGCTGCGGACGCGCGGATACCAGTCGTCCGGGGGGATGGGGAAGCCGGCGGTGGCGGGGATCGTCTCCATAATGACGGCGGCGACATCGTCGGTGACGGCCGCCTCCAGCGCGTTGTAGTCGCCGAAGGGGACGCGGTGGAAGCCGGGGGCCAGGGGTCCCCACTTGGCGCCGAACTCGTCGGTGGCGGCCAGGGCGAGGCCGGTATGGCCGTGGTAGCCTTTCTCGGCGGAGACGACGCCGGGCTTGCCGGTGTAGCCGCGGGCGAGCTTCAGGGCGAAGTCGATCGCCTCGCCGCCGGAGGAGCCGAAGGTAGTGTACTGGAGGTCGCCTGGTGTGAGCTCGGCGAGCCGCTTGGCCAGGAGGCCGCGATAGCCGCTGGCCAGCATGTGGTCACTCATATCGATCTCGTCCAGGGCGTTCTTCAGGGCGGCGATTACGCGCGGCGGCCGGTGGCCCAGGTTGAACACGCCGCCGGCGCTGCGGCAGTCGATCCAGGAGCGCTTGCCGTCGTAGTCCCACACGCGGACGCCCTCGCGGCGGCCGGGGATGAAGTCCACGCCCCACATGCGGTACATCTTCACCTTCTGAGGTGATACGTGGTCGGCAAAGTATTCCAGGAGCTGTTCCTGGGACGGCTGTTCGGGCATGGGGCACCTCTCTCCGCGATTAGTCAGTGGCCTCGGGGCCAAGAGACCAGATTTGGTGGCCGCTGTCAACCGAGAGCGGAGGCGGTTGCGGTGCTGGTTGGGGTGCGTCCAAAGGTGAGCACGATCGCCGCCTTCACTGATCGTTAACCTTGGCGCGGTTTTCGCTCGTAACACGGGGTAGGCTACCGAGTCTCTGATGGTGAATCTATATCGTTTAGTTAAAGGGGGAGGCGCATGTCCGGAAACGGCCACCGCCACATATACAATGCCGAGGGCTTCGAGAAACGGGCGCGCACGTCTACCCGGCGTGTGGATAGAAGCGGCGCAGCGCCGCACAAGTTCGGCAAGTGGCTCTGGGTAGTCGGAGCTGTCACCATCGTCGCCTCCATATCGGTGCTACTGATGGGCCAGGAACCCACCCTGTTCAACTATCTGGCCACGTCTGCGCTTCTCGGCTCCATGGGGCTCCTCGCGTTCGTCTCGGCGTCTCGCGCCCTCAACATCGGCGCACGCTACGAGGAGACGATCCTCCAGGTGGAGGAGGTGGAGCGTAGCTACCACTCTCTGCGCCAGGTCGTTACCTCGGCGATGGATCTGCGCGATAACGTGACCGGCGGCCACTCTGACCGGGTCGTGCAGCTGTCTTTGGAGCTGGGACGTGGTCTGGGCTTGACGGAAGACCGTCTCCAGCAGTTGGAGTGGGCTGCTTTCCTGCACGACATCGGCAAGATCCACGTCCATGAAGAGATACTCACCAAGCCCGGACCCCTGGACGCTGGCGAGTGGGGCGAGATGCGGCAGCATGCGTTCTTCAGCTATTCGATCTTGACGCAGGTTGACGAACTGAGCGAGATAGCGGAGATAGTGTACTGTCATCATGAGCGGTACGACGGTATGGGCTATCCACGTTGCCTGCGGGGCAACGAGATACCCCTGGCGGCGCGCATATTCTCTGTGGCCGACGCATACGACGCCATGGTGTCGCAGCGACCCTATCGCGCGCCTCTGAGCCACGAGTACGCCGTGCGCGAGATCATCAGCAACGCCGGGACCCAGTTCGATCCGCAGATCGTGGCCGCGTTCGCCCGGTGGGCCATCTCGACTGGTGACGATGGCATCGGACGCATGGTGGAGGATGAGATGGAGCGGCTGCCCGCCGGCCTGCTGCAGCTGGACCGCGCCGGCTGATCCTAGGCGAGACGGAATCATAGTGGCGGCCCGCCTGAGGCGGGCCGTTTTCCATTTAGCGGATGCTACAATGCATCCCGCATGATCACTGACGTCCACCACGTGGGGATCGCCGTCCGCGATATGGAGGCGGCGCTGCGCTTCTACGCTGAGGCGCTGGGCCTGCCCCTGGTCAAGCAGGGCGAGGCCCCGGCACGGGGAGCGCGGGTAGCCTTGCTGGCCGCCGGCGGCAGCTATCTGGAGCTGGTGCAGCCGACGAGGGACGACTCGCCGTTCGCCGAGCATATCGCGGAGCAGGGTGAGGGGCTGCACCACGTGGCCCTGGGTACGGACGACGTGCGTACGCTGGTGGCGACGTTGAGAGAGAAGGGCGTGCCGCTCCAGGACGCGGAGCCGCGCGATGGGTTCACCGGGCACCTGAGCTACCTTGCGCCCGAGGCGATGGACGGGGCGTTGCTGGAGGTGGTGCAGCCGCCGCGTGAGCTCTCCGGCGGCAGCGCCGGCGACAGTCCGGTATCCCGAATAGACCATGTGGTGTTGCGTCTCCCGAATGTGGAGGGGGCGTGCGGGCGTATGCGCGAGTACTTTGGTGTGGAGACGAAGCGCACGTTTGAGCGGGGCGAGATGCGGTTTAGCTTCCTGCGCCCCGGCGACGTGATCATGGAGCTGATCGGACCAATGAAGCCGCCGTCCGAGCCGCGGCCCGGGTCCATCGCCGGGCTGGCGTTCGAAGTTACAGATATCGAGGCGCTGACAGCAGACCTAAAGGAGCGGGGGTTGCCGGTAGGCGAGCCGCACCCAGCGCTCCAGGGCGGGCGCATCGTCAGTGTGCACGCCAGCGGGGCCTGCGGGGTGCCGGTGGCGTTCATCGACTTCTCTGATTCGCCGCGATAGCCGGCGCTTGTG
>CBDURB010000213.1:0-3628 GCA_965369585.1 uncultured bacterium | reverse complement strand
CCGGGCGCCAGATCTAATTACTCGAGGCGAGCCTATCTGGTGACCTAATCGAGGCCAGCTGCACTATTAGGTCCCATTGGCCGCGTGCCAGCGCCAGCTTCTTCGGGCGTGACCAGCCCTTGATCCGCCGCTCCGCTGCGAACGCCTCGTCGCGCGTATTGAAGGGTTCAGAGAAGATCAGGCGGATGGGGAGTCGTCTGGCCGTGTAACCCGCGTATCGCCTGCTGCGGTGGGCACTCAGTCGGGCCTCGAGGTCGTCCGTATGGCCGACATACAGCGAACCGTCAGAGCACTCAAGCATATAAACGTGGAACGGCATGCCCAAGGTTCACACCTTCGGAGCCACGTCACGCATGAAGGCTGTCATCTTCTCGCCGACGGCGTCGGCGTTGGGGCCGATGAAGGTGAGCATGACCATGGAGACGCCGACGTCCTTGTAGGGGCGTAGCTCTTCGATGGTCTGGGCGGGCTCACCGCGGCCGATGCCGTCGCCGCGGAGGGTGAGGGCGATGCTATCGGGGTCGCGGCCGTACTCCTTCGCGTACTGCTTGATCTTGGCGTAGCCCTGGCTGAGCATCTCGGGCGTGCCGCCGGCGTGCCAGGCGTCGCCGTACTGGGCGACGCGGCGGAGGGCGCCGTCGGCGAAACCGCCGACCCATATCGGCGGGTGCGGCTTCTGGACGGGCTTGGGGTAGAAGCCCACGTCGCCCAGCTTGTAGTAGCGGCCGTCGAAGCTGGGGTCGTCCTCGGTCCAGCAGCGGCGGATGACCTCCAGATACTCCGCCATGCGGGGGCCGTGGTTGGCGATGGGCACGTTGAGCGCCTGGAACTCCTCTTTCATCCAGCCGGCGCCGGCGCCAAAGATAAGGCGTCCGCCGGAGAGGAAGTCCAGGGTGGCGAGCTGCTTCGCCAGAACCACCGGCTGGCGCTGGGTGATGACGAGGACGGAGGTGCCGAGGCGGACGCGCTTGGTGACTGCGGCCGCGAACAGCAGGGTGGAGACGGGCTCCAGGAAGGGCCACTCGGGCTGGACGCGGTAGCGGCCGCCCGGGTAGGCGGAATCGATCTTGCGAGGGGTAATGATGTGGTCGCTGACCCAGAGGGAGTGGTAGCCGAGCTGTTCGGCCTTGCGGGCGACTCCGCTGATGGCTTCGGGCGTGGCGAACGGCCCGACGTGGGGCAGGTGGATTCCGAACTCCAAGGTGGCTCTCCTGGCTAGGCGTGACGCGCTTCTAGGTATGGGGGCAATATAGCATGCAGCCGTCGGTGGGCCAACGAGCGGCTATCCGCCGGGACGGGCGAACCCCAGCGCTTCGGCAGCGTCCTGAACCAGCTCCCGGATGCGTGTCGCCTGGCCTGCGATGATGCTTACGCGCCGGCCGAAGGCGAGCTCCTCCTCGATCTTGGTGATCTCCTCGCAGAGTTTTATGGCCAGATCCTCGTCCACCTCGCGGAGGGGCGCGTCCACGTTGTGGGTGAAGTTGTGGACGTCACCGAAGAAGGCCGACTCCGCCGCCTCAAGGTTGCCCGCGGTCGCTGCCAGGGCTACTCTGGCGAGGCCGGCGTCCTCCGCCTGGAAACCCATCTGGGAGATCTCGCTCTGGCCGAGAGATACCAAGGGGTCGTCGCAGGGGCTGCCTGCTCCTCCCCCTCCTCCTCCAAAGAAGAGGACCACCGCCACTATGATGCCGCCACCGACGACGGTTACCAGGCCCAGGAACAGTACGATATCGCCACGCATGTTACTCCTCCTGTGCTTCCAGCGAGTGCTCGGCTCGCAAGAAGTTTATCAGATTCCAGCGGTCCTCTTCAGAGATGCCACCGCCGAAGGCCGGCATAACGACGCCAAAGCCGCGGGTGATCACCTGGAAGAAGAAGAGGTCAGTGTGGAAGGGTACGTGAAGCTTGAAGTCGGCGGGCGGGATCGCCAACGTATCGGCCAGGGGCCCGTCGCCGCGGCCGGTGAGGCCGTGGCACTGGGCGCAGTTCGGCTCATAGAGCTCACGTCCACGGGCGACCGAGGCCTCAGTCGCCGACACGGGGTTGCCTTCGTGGGCCTGTTCCGACGTGAGGCCGGTGTGCTCGTGGATGCCCAGGAGGAGGGCCAGGCCTATCACCACGCAGGTGATGCTGGTCATGCGGAACCAGCGGGCGGCGCGGATGTGGATGCGCGGCCACTGCTGGGCGGGCACCCAGACGATGGCGGCCCCGGCCAGGAAGGCTATCGCAGTGACCGTGGCCCAGGAGCCGGTCACAAGCGGCAGGGCGAAGCGGTCGCCCTTCGCGGCCAGGGCAGCGCCTCCCGCCTCCACGGGCACGCGGAAGAAGGTGGTCACGTCGTCCACTTCGGCGCGTCGGATATCGACTTGGACCTCCCAGTCGCCGGTGGTGGTGAAGAAGGAGCCGGTGGCCTTGAAGAAGTTGGGGTTCACCTCCTCGGCGATGATCTGGGAGGGCCCAAGAGTGGGATCCGGGGGCCTGAAGCGCACGCGCACCTGAAGTACTTCGCTGAGCGGTTCCCCGGGTTGGGGGAAGAGGAACACCTGATAGGAGTTGGTGCCCACCGTGTTGGGGGAGATGCTGATGTTGACCCCCAGGTCACCGGCCTGAGAGTTTGATTCGTATCCTACTACCGCCTCTACCGATTCCTGAACGAACTCCTGGGACTCTACTACCACGCGAGCGGTAGGGTACTGTGTGAGCACCCCCACGATGGCGAGGACGCCCACGGCCAGGGCGGCCTCCAGCCACACCATGCGCCTGAGCAGCGTCCGCAACCGCTCCAACGCCGCGCGGCCGCTGGAGGCCACCCGGCGGATGGCCCGCGGCCGCAGGGCGAAGGCGTTGAGGCCGGCCACGGGGAGGAGCAGGCCTACAAGGGCCAGCTTGGCCAGGAGCATGCGGCCGTAGCTGGTGTCGATCATGGCGTCCCACGTTGGGACCTCTGTGAGGGCGCTGAAGACGCCCGTGGTCAGGAGGGCGATGACGCTGATGGCGGCCAGGACGGAGAAACGCTGGAGGTGGGTGGCCAGCAGCGGCGTGCGGACGCTGTCCGGCGTGTGGCGTCGGGCCCAGAGGAGCATGAGACCGAGCTGTGTCAGCATGCCGATCCATACGGCGGCGGCGGCGAAGTGGACGAAGTCCGAGGTCACGGCCCAGAAGGAGCCCTCCACGGCTCCGCCGTGGCTCACGAGGGAGATCAGGAGTACGTATCCGAGAGCGCCTACCAGCGCCACCCAGAGCGCCGCCCGTCCCGCAGCCTCCCGGCCGCGGCCCCAGACTGTCGACGCGCCCACAGCGGCGACGATCGCTATCAGGATCACCTGACGCTGTATCCAGCGCTCGCCCCAGTCCGTCTCGCTGAGGATTTTGTTGATGAGGTCGAGGCCGCCAAGCTGGCGCGCCTGGGCGAGCAGCTCGACCAGCCCAGCGGCGGCGAGGACGCCTAACGCAGGCCAGACGATCCACAGAGCGTGGCGCCGTCCGGCTTCACGGATGCGTTGCCGCCACTCGCCGGGGGCTTGAGCGGCCGCTCCGGCGACCACCCAGAGGGTGAAGGCCAGGCTGCCGAGCAGGCCGGCAGCGCCTCCCAGCCCGCCAGTCTGCCCGATGAAGGCGACCACCGTCG
>CBDURB010000212.1:0-3638 GCA_965369585.1 uncultured bacterium | reverse complement strand
CCCCCGGCGTATGTGCCGCCTAACCTAATGGAGATCCCGCCTGAATGGATGACGCCCGGCTTCTCCAACCGGCTGCTGCGCAAGGAGGCGGCCGAGGCCTTGGCCGTCATGCTCCGGGCAGCACAGGCCGAGGGCCACGAACTGCGGGTGCGTTCCGCCTACCGCCCCTACGAGGAGCAGGCGACGACGTTCCAGTACTGGATAGACCAGCTGGGCGAGGAAGAGGCGAGGCGTGTAAGTGCGCCGCCCGGACACAGCGAGCACCAGTTGGGCACCACCGTGGACCTCACCAGTGCAAGCGTCGGCTGGCAGCTCGAACAACCCTTCGGCCAGACGCCGGAGGGCCAGTGGCTGGCGGCCCACGCTCATGAGTACGGGTTCCCCCTCAGCTATCCCCAGGGAGCGGAAGAGATCACCGGCTACACATACGAACCCTGGCACTTCCGTTACATTGGCCAGGATCAGGCAGTGAGATGGGCCCAGAGCGGACTCACCCTCGTCGAGTTCCTCAAGCAGCCCACCGACTAGGACGTCCGTCAATAGCGGCCAGGAGCTTCAGCCGCCAGCCTAGGGCGTGGGAGTGGGCTCCGGCGTCGGGCTCGGCGTCGGGCTCGGCGTCGGCGTAGGTACCGGCGACGGTGTAGCCGTGGGCTTCGGTGTAGGCGCCGGCGACGGTGTCGCTGTGGGCTTCGGTGTAGGCGCCGGCGACGGTGTAGCCGTGGGCTCCGCTGTAGGCGGCTGCGTCGCTGGCAGTGGCGGTGGCGGCGGCGGCTCCGTCCCGAGCTTGTACGTCGCCTCGAACCAATCCCATGTGATGCGCGAGAGCCTGGCCCCGAAGGAGTATCCTGTATACTCCGTCCTCGCCTTCTGCGAAAGGTACGAGATCGCGTACGCCTTCTCCTGACCGTCGGCGCCCGTGAAGGTCACGATCCCCACATCGTTGTTCACCCAACCGTCCGAGTCCCAGTAGTAGCCGATCTTGTGGGCCACCGTAGCCGAGTACGGGAGCCGGCCCGGCAGCATATAGTTCACGTAGGCGCGGATATTCCGCAGGCGCTCTAGCGTATACTGCGTCCATTCCGGCTCAAACAGCTCGCCCTGGTATAGCTTCGCGAGGACGGAGTTCGTCTCCAGCGCAGTCAGCAGGTTGTTCTGCGTGCCGTCACCGTAGTAGGGCACGTGGTCAAACAGGGAGGCCTGCATCCCCCAGGAGGCCATCATCTCCCGCGCCCGGGTGACGCCCACCGGGTGGGTGCCGAACACCCTCTGCAGGAACTGCTTCACCTGCGGCGGGTAGCTGCCGCCGATCCCATACTCGATGTTGTAGGCCACCTCTGAGGGGTTGGCCCGGCCCGCCTGAAACTCTCCCACCGCGGCGAACAGGGCGAACATGTTGATAGTGCAACCGGTCCGCTGAACGGCGTTCCCGTTCACGGAGATAGTCTGACCCGTCTGCAGATCGGTCACCGCTATCGCCACCTCGATACCGCCCACCTGCGCCCTATAGGCAGCGATATCCTGGGCCAGGACATCTTTAAGCGCCAGGAGCTGCGGGGATACGCCCACGTTCTCGGGCACCCCTGCCAGGGACGAGGGTGTCTGGGGCCCTATCGGCCGATCGCCACCGGCCGTCGGCGAGGAGCCATCTGAGCCAGCCGAGCCCGGAACAGGTGTCTCCGCCATATCCAGCAAGGGTGGGAACGCGCCGCTGGCTAGGTCGGCGGTCACGCCGCTACCGCTTCCCACAGCGGCGATGGGCGCTCGCGTCGGCGAAAGCTCCTCCTGGCCCAGCACACCCAGAGCCAGCGCCAGGCTGCCGCCCGTGACCGCCAATGTGGCGATCACGCCCGCGGTTGCCAGCCCCAGATGCCGCATCGTTATGCGCTTCGTCTTCTCATCTGCCATGTGTCTCGTTCGAGCCCGCGCCGGGCGGGCCCGCCTCCACATAGACAGACGCGGCACTATAAGGAAAAGTAACGCCCCAATAAGGGCAAAAAATATCAGAGGGTGACTGGTAGCGGGCCTCACGCCCACTTCTTCGTTCCTTATGTCGAATTACCCCCTGTATTGCAGCGCTGACCGCTTAGTATACACTCTTGCGCCCTCGGTGCTAGACTTTGAGTTGTGCCGAATCCCAGCCTGATCCGCGACCTTAGCCGCGTCGTAGGCCGCAGATGGGTCCTGCACGAACCCGAGGACCTCCTGGTCTACGAGTACGACGCGACGATCGAGCGCGGCCTGCCGGAGGCCGTCGTCCTCCCTTATAACGCTAACCAGGTGTCTCAGGTTGTGCGCATCGCCCGACGACATAATGCGCCCGTCACCGCTCGCGGCGCCGGCACCGGCCTCTCCGGCGGCGCCATCCCCTGCGACGGCGGCGTCGTCATCGTGACCTCCCGCATGAACCGCATCCTGGAGGTGGACGTAGGTAACCGCATAGCCGTCGTGGAGCCCGGCGTCATCAACCAGGACATCACCGACGCCGTCTCCAGCCACGGCCTCTACTACGCCCCCGACCCGTCCAGCCAGAAGGTCTGCACCATCGGCGGTAACGTGGCGGAGAACGCCGGCGGCCCCCATTGCCTGCGCTACGGCACCACCACCAACCACGTCCTCGGCCTGGAGATCGTGACCCCGGAGGGCAACCTCGTCTGGCTTGGCGGCAAGACCGCCGATCCCCCCGGCTACGACCTCACCGGCCTCGTCGTCGGCTCCGAGGGCACGCTCTGCATCGTCACCAAGGTCATCGTCCGCCTTATGGACTGCCCCCAATCCACCGTCACCCTGCTCGCCATCTTCGATGAGGTGGACCAGGCGTCCCACGCCGTCTCCGCCATCATCGGCCAGGGGATCGTTCCCGCCGCCCTGGAGATGATGGACCGTAACACCATGCGGGCCGTCGAAGAGGCCGTGCAGGCGGGCTACCCGCCGGACGCCGGCGCCGTGCTCCTCATCGAGGTCGACGGCCTGGAGGAGGAGACCCGCGAGCAGGCCGACTCCGTTCGCGCCGTGTGCGAGGAGCTGGGCGCCCGCGAGCTGCGCATCGGCTTCTCAGCGGAGGAGCGGGAGCGGCTGTGGGCGGGGCGCAAGGGCGCACTGGGAGCGCTGGGGCGTCTGGCGCCCTCCTACTACATCCTGGACGGAGTCGTCCCCCGCAGCAAGCTGCCCGCCGTGCTCCGCGGCGTCTACGAGGCCTGCGACAGCTTCGGCTTCCAGGTGGCCAACGTCTTCCACGCCGGCGACGGCAACCTCCACCCCAACATCATGTTCGACGAGCGCGTCCCCGGCGCCACCCAGCGCGTGCTCGACCTGGGCGAGGTGATCATGCGCCTCTGCGTGGAGGCCGGCGGCACAATCACCGGCGAGCACGGCGTCGGCTACGAGAAGCGCAACTACATGTCCTGGATCTTCTCCGAGGACGACCTGGAGGTGATGGCCGGCGTCAAGCTGGCCTTCGGCGCCGCCGACTCATTCAACCCGGGGAAGGTGTTCCCCTCCTCCAAGGGCTGCGGCGAGGTCTCCTCCCGCATGAAGGCCGCCATCGCCAAAGTGGGGCCGGACGCCTTCGTCTAGGACCGCCGGTATGGTCAAGCAGGCATCCCTGCTCAGCCAGTTGGAGTCCATCGTCGGCGCCGACG
>CBDURB010000211.1:0-3656 GCA_965369585.1 uncultured bacterium | reverse complement strand
GGCACGAGGTCGTACTCCTGCGGGTTCAGGCGGTACTCCCGCATCTCGCCGCCCGACCACTCGAAGACGCGACATGGGCGCGAAGTCGGAGCGTCCTCGTTCCCTTCGATCCCCTGGACCAGCATTATGCGGCGGAAACCCATCTCCTTCACCGCCTCCAGCATCTTCTCCATGTAGGGCAGGTGAGTGAGGCCGATGAGGCTGTAGGATGCCCCGGCCAGGTTGTACAGCTTCTCGATGGTGTGAATGTTGCTGCGCAGGGCGATCTCCTCACGCACTTCCTTGAGGGCATAGAGATCAGGGACGAATCGGGCGGAGCGCATGTAGCCGAAGCCGTCCTCCTCGATGCTGCGCTGCACC
Organism: uncultured bacterium; assembly: GCA_965369585.1. GTDB lineage: Bacteria > Chloroflexota > Dehalococcoidia > SM23-28-2 > RBG-16-64-32 > JADFNQ01. Next base: position 3,296 of record CBDURB010000211.1, on the reverse strand, counting down.
TCCTCCGGCCCGGCGTCCACGTCCACGTCCAGCGCCCCCAGCACGTCGCCCACGGGGATGCCGCGCTTAGGCCCTATCTCCCTTTCGCCGTGCATCACCACAGGGACGCCGCCCGCGCAAGCGACGATAGACGCCGCCGGGCTGACCACAAGGCTGCGCTTACGCCCATCGTAAGGGCTGCCGATGTCCAGCAGGCCGTCCACCCGCGGCGCGATCCGGTGGGCGTGCGCGCGGATAGCATCGGCGAATCCCAGCAGCTCCTCCGCGGACTCCCCCTTGAACCGCTCGATAAGGAGGAAGCCACCTATCTGCGCCGGCGTCACCTCCTGGCGCAGGACCATCTCCATCGCATCCCGCGCCTCCTCGCGCGTCAGATCGCGGCAGGCCTTCGGCCCCTGACCGACCTCGCGGATGTAGAAGCGCATCCGCTCGTAGGGGGTATCGTCGGCGGGGCGGTCCTTACCGTAGCCGCTCATCTCAGCCTAAGTAGAGCACATCGACTCGGGATCAAGTCCTGCTCCCTCACACCACTCACGGTACACGAAGGGCGAGACCTCAGAGGGCTTGATCTCGCTACGACCGCCCCAGAACAAGTTAGTGTAGCTAACCGGGATCCCGACGGACTTCAGGTGCGCGTCGATCGCCGCCTTGTGCTCCAGGAGCCGCGCTTTATCCGTGCCGTGCGCCACCGCCATGATGTTCACGCCCTGGAACTCCGGCCCGGCGTCCCGCCAGTAACAGTGCGTCAGGATGTGGTGTCGGCCCACCTCCCGGCCCGCTTCCACCTCTCGTCCAGGCGACACCGCCCAGTGGAACAGGACGTTATAGCGGGTGACTCGCTGCCCGTCGGCGACAGGCTTCACGTGCTCGAGAAACGTGGAGAAGCGACCGATCGCCTTGCGTTGGCTCAGCGACTCGGCTACCTCGTAGAACGTAGACAGCGACAGTCCCGCTTCCTGAGCGCGAGATTGCCAGATGTCGGGCACGATCTCTTCAGGCGAAAACTCACGTTTCATGGCGATTAGCGCCCGCCACTCGAGCTCGCTCAGCTCGATGACCTCAGTGTAGGTTACCTCAGCGAGAGAGTCAGACTTGCTGCCCGGCTCCATACCGCGGCGTCGCGTGTGGCCGACCCCGAGGACGAATAGCGCCTTCGCCGGCATCAGGCGATAGCTCTCCGCCCCGACCTGCGCCGCCAGGTAGTCAGCATGCTTCTCCATCGAATACCCTTGAGGCACCTTAAGCGTCGTCCAGAGCTTGTAATTCGAACCAGGCGTGACGGCATCCGTGGTGCGGGTCACAACGTGCCCGCTGAACGGGTCCTGCTGGAACATGAAGTCGAATGCGGCCTGCAGCCTGTCCGAAGGTACCTGCCAGGCGACTAAAGCGCCCTGAGCCAGGTTCGTCGAAAGCAGGGTCTGGCGAACCCTACGGACGGTGCCCGCCCGTAGAAGGGCTCGAATTCGTTTGACTACCACGTCCAGGTCGATACCCGACCGCTGTGAGATCTCGCCGAGCGGATCCCGCTGGAACCCCTCCAGTTTGTCCTCGGAAATGGCGAGGATGGCGACGTTTACCGGATCGTCAAGAGACACCGGGATCGCCGATTCGGTCGTCACGAGTAGCGCTCCTCCTTCCAGGGGTCGCCTCGGATATGATAGCCGTACGATTCCCAGAAGCCCGGCTCTTCTCTCTCGATGAAGTCCAGCCGGCGCACCCACTTTGCGCTCTTCCAGAAGTAGAGGTGGGGCACCACAAGGCGCAGCGGCCAGCCGTGGGATGGCGTCAGCTCCTCACCGGCATGCTTATATGCAAGGAGGACGTTCTCCTGCATGAGATCGGACAGGGGGATGTTGGTGGTGTAGCCACCGTAGCAGTGCAACATCACCTGCTTCGCGGATGGCAGCGGTTGGAAGTGGTTGAGCAGCTCCTGGAAGAGGACGCCCTCAAACTGGTTGTCCATGCGACTCCAGGAGGTGACGCAGTGTATGTCGCAGGTCACGGTGGCGCTGGGCAGCGCCTGGAGCTGCTCCCAGCTGAACTCAACCTCTCGTTCGACCGCACCGGAGATGCGCAGCCGCCATGTGGACAAGTCTATCTGCGGCGTGCCTCCGTGAGTGAGGACAGGCCAGTCCTCCACCACCTTTTGGCCCGGCGGCAGACGCTTGCCATATTTCTCTCGGTCTTTGGAGCGACGAGACAACAGGTCGAATGCCAACTGCGGATGCCTTTCTAAAGATTGGCCGTCAGATTGAGGATAGCAACCGCCCATAGCTGGCGTCAAACCTATGCGTACCTGCACCCTATCTCGGTCGAAGAAGTCCCCCATGCTATCATCGAAGCGATGCGCACTGCCGAAGCGATGAACACATCCACCACCACCTCTACCGCCACCTGGTTGCCGCGCGCCCTCTTCCTCGGCGCCGCCGTCATCATCGTAGCGCTGGACCAAGCCACCAAGGGGCTGGTGCGTGCGTTCATGGGCCGCGGCGAGACCTGGCCGGACGGATGGCCCATCCGGTTACATCATGTCACTAACACCGGCGCCGCCTTCGGCATACTGAAGGATCAGACCGGCTTCCTCATCGTCACCACCATCATCGGCCTGGCCGCGATCTATCTGTACTACCGCTACCCGCCCTTCGATCACCTGATAGCGCCCATCGCCATTGGGATGATGCTGGGCGGCGCTATCGGCAACCTGGTGGACCGCGTTCGCCTGGGGAGAGTCACCGACTTCATAGACTTTCCGTTCTGGCCTTCCTTTAACGTGGCAGACTCCTCCATTACCATCGGCATCGCTGCCCTGCTGCTGGGGTACGTGCTGTTCGCCGAGCACCCGCCGCCTAAAGCCGAACGTGAAGACGCTGGAGCTGACGGCTGATAGGCCGGGCGAGAGGCTGGATGTCCTTCTCGCCCGCCTCGCTGTAGAACTCTCCCGCAGCCAGGCTCGCCGCCTCATTGAGGATGGCCTGGTCACGGTGGACGGACGACAAGAGCGGCCGTCCCATCGTCTCGCCGCCGGCGCCCGTGTCGTGGCCACCGTCCCGCCCGTTGAGGAAGCGAGGCCGGCGGCCGAGCGCATACCACTTACGATCATCTATCAGGACGATGACATCATCGTCGTCGATAAGCCGGCCGGGCTTACCGTTCACCCCGCGCCGGGGCACCCCAGCGGGACGCTGGTCAACGCGCTCTTGGCTCTGACGCCTGAACTGGCGTCTTTGCGCGACACCATACGGCCGGGGATCGTCCATCGTCTGGACAAGGACACATCCGGACTGCTAGTCGTCGCC
>CBDURB010000210.1:0-3713 GCA_965369585.1 uncultured bacterium | reverse complement strand
CGTCGATCAGCACAGGGTTGGTCCCCATGAATTGGATGTTGTAAGGCGTTGCGTCCTTAAGTATGAATCCCTTGTCTAAGGACGTTTGTAGGATTTCCAGAGAGCGGATCGCGGCCGCCCTTAACATCTCAAAGGGCCACTCGTAAACGTAGGAGATGAAGGGTATCCGTGGGTGCTCAACCACCAGGCCTATCTCAGGCACCGCGTGATATAGCTCGTCAGCCTCTTCCATCGCGACGGGCTTGGTCTCTATCACCGCGCCACTCTTTACGAACGAGTCCAGGAGCCCGGTTTCGACTAGGGCCTCGAAGTCTGCTACATGCCCGGAAGTGAAGAAGCGATATACCTGGTTGTGGCGAAGTAAAACCCCGCTAGCGGGGTCACGAAAGGACCCGGGATCCGCTTGCACCATGCCCTATCAGCTCCCGCCTAGAACACGGTGAGACATACTTGGAATAACGTTTGTGCGGAACCGTACCTTGGTCAGGGCGCGACCAAGTTCCAGTCTTCTATCGGTGCGGCTAGACCTCTTCTTCGGCCGCATCAGGCGCTTCGCTGGTAGCCGCAGTCTCTTCTGTCTGCTCGGTTCTGCGGAACATCGAGAAAACACGTCCCCAGAAGAGCCTGATCGTCACTAGGCTGCCGACGGCGCCCGCAAGCAACATCTGGAGGCCCAAGCCCGCAGACGTTGGATCAATATATAGGAGGATGTCAGGCATCTTTAACCTCCTGCTGGAATTTTCTCCTAATCAAAAAGCTATAACGCAACTACGGCACCTAAAGAAACTTCCCCTTGCTGCATCCCTGCACCCAAGGTATCGGATTTAGTACGAATCATATGTATCCCTCCGCCGTTGGTCAAGCACGAAACGAGCCTGTCGGCCAGACATCGCCGCCAGCCCCGGCGGTATCATCTCCTGCAGCTACACCCGCCAGATCTGCCGCCCACCGCCCCGGTAGCAACGGCGTTGAGGCCTTGGAGTCATCCAAGGCCAGGCCGCCCAGAGGTTTTCACCTGGGGCGCCGCCGCGCCGGAATCGCTTCGCGAAGTCTGGAGGTGTTCCGCCAGCGCCTCTTGCCACGGTCGCAACTCAACGCCCAGGCGGGCGCCACGGACGTTGGCCAGGGCGGAGAAGGCTGCTTTGCGGTAGGGAGCCCCGAACTCTCGCTGCGTGGTGGCCTCCACCGGGATGCCCTCCAAACCGGACAAACGCAGGATCTCCGCCGCCCACTCCAGGCGAGAGCAGTGCCCGTGGTTCGTGAAGTGATAGACCCCCCAGGCCGGTTTCTGTATCACACTGGCTATGGCCCCGGCCAGGTCCGCCGTCCACGTAGGCGAGGCTACTTCATCAGTCACCAACCGCAGACGTCCCTGCTCTCTCGCCGCCTGCACGATCTTCTCGGGAAAGCTCACGCGTCCCGGGCCGTAGAGCCAGGACGTCCGCACAACATAGTACCGCTCCAAGAGAGACTGCACGTACCGCTCCCCCTCCAGCTTAGAGCGGCCATAGGCGTTGAGCGGGTTAGGCTCGTCCTCCTCGTGGTAGGGCTCAGCCTTCTCCCCGTCGAACACCTCATTAGTGCTGACGTAGAGCATCGCCGCTCCGGCGCGGGCGCAGGCCTCGGCCGCGATGCGGGTCCCCTCGCCGTTCACCTGCAGCGCCCGCGCGGGGTCTGCCTCACAGCCTGCGGTATCAGTCCAGGCCGCGGCGTGGATCACCAGCTCCGGCCGTACGTCGTCAAAGACGCGCCGGACGGAGTCGGGGTTCGTGACGTCGATCTCTGGAAGGTCCAGGGCGGAAACCTGATGCTGGGCCAGGGACTCTTGAAGCGCTTGCCCCAACTGACCCCGTCCGCCCGTGATAAGAATACGCATCTACTTGAACGTGACCTCCCAGTCGAAAGGTATCTGGTCGGTATTCCAGGGGAGGCGGTGCTCATCCGGCTTCTCCCGGTCGTACACCTCCGAAGGGAAGTTGACGAGGAGGGAGGGCTCTCCGCCAATCGTCTTGTAGCCGTGAGCTACACCCACTGGAATCTTGAGGACAATGTTGTTGTTATCACCCAGGTAAAATTCGTTGACCTCACCGCGGGTGGGCGAGCCCTCTCGCATATCGTACAGGCCAACCTTGATCATCCCCTTCACCACCACGAAGAAGTCGTCCTGCTTTTCGTGATAGTGCCAGGCCCTCACCACGCCCGGGTAGGTCATTGAGACGTAGCTCTGACCGAACTTCGTGAAGATCGGGTCGTCGCTACGCATGATCTCCATCAAGAAGCCGCGCTCGTCGGCATTCCTGGTGAGCTGCTTCACCTCCACTCCCTGGATCATTGGGACGTTCCTCCTTCAGGGTCATACGGTACGCCGCTTGCCAGCCGGTCACCGTACTGGCGCTGGTAGTAGTCGCGGAAGGGGCCGGCGTAGATGGGCTCCCACCACCAGCTGTTCTTCTGATACCACTGCACCGTCCTCTCCAGAGCGGAGAAGAAGTCGTGTTGGGGGGCCCAGCCCAGGGCCCGCAGCTTCGACGAATCAACGGCGTAGCGGCGGTCGTGACCCTTGCGGTCCTCCACGAAGCGGATGAGGCTCAGCGGCTTCTCCAACAACCGGAGGAGGGACTCCGCCAGGCGGATGTTCTCCTCGTGGTTATCGGCGCCGATGTTGTAGACCTCACCCGACTTCCCCTCCCGCGCGATGAGCTCCAGGGCGCGGCAGTGGTCCTCCACGTACAGCCAGTCGCGGACCTGACGGCCGTCGCCGTACAGGGGCAGGGGCTCGTCCCTCATGGCGCTGGTGACGAACAGGGGCACCATCTTCTCGATGTGCTGGCGGGGCCCGATGTTGTTAGCGGCGCGGGTGATTATGACGGGCAAGCCGTACGTCTCGAAAAAGGCGGTACACTGGGCGTCGCCGCCGGCCTTGCTCGCGGCGTAAGGGCTGCGGGGGTGAAGGGGATCGCTCTCCTTGGCCCAAGCACCGGGCGACATCTCCCCGTACACCTCGTCCGTGGACACCTGCACGAAGCGTTTGACGTTAGGGTGACGGCGGGCCGAGTCCAGGAGGACATGGGTGCCGAGGACATCGGTCAGGATGAAAGAACCGGCCTCCATGAGAGAGCGGTCCACGTGAGTCTCGGCGGCGAAGTTGAACACCACGTCCACCTCCGCCATCAGCCCGTCTACTAGCTCGCCGTCACATATATCGCCTTGCACGAAGCGGTAGCGGGGATCGCCTTCCACGTCCCGCAGGCTGGCTTGGTTGCTGGCGTAGGTCAGCTTGTCCAGGTTGACCACCTGGGCGTTTGGGTAGAGCTCCAGCAGGTGGAGAATGAAGTTGCTGCCGATAAAGCCGCAACCGCCCGTAACCAGGATACGCGCGTCGTCCAGCATCTCTACCCTTCAGGCATCCCGATCTCGCTGTGGTCGCCCAAGGTTAGGCTGTAGCTCCCGCCCACCGCCTGGCCGCCGCGCAGCGTCACGTGGCGTCCGATCAGGCTGCGATCGATGGGCCAGTGGATATCCTCAATGCTGGTGTTTTCCAGAATGATGCTCCCCTCCACGCGTACGCCCTTGAGGCGGCAGTGGTGGTCTATGGTCGTGAACGGACCCACGTAAGAGTCTATTATCTCGGTCTTCTCACCAATAACCAGGGGCCCCCGCAGCACGCTGTTTACCACCCTGGCGCCCTCCTCCAGGATCACCGGCTCGTAGAC
>CBDURB010000209.1:0-3719 GCA_965369585.1 uncultured bacterium | reverse complement strand
GGCGCCCGCCTCGCTCTCCTGGAGGGGTCGCTGCTGTTCCCGCATCTGGGCGACATGGAGGCCGTTATCGAGGCCATCGATGAGTTTCTGAGCGAGGGTGAGGAAGCCGAAGCGAAGACGGAGTTGCCCGAGGGGATGGCCGTCATCCTGTTCGCTGACATCGTGGAGTCCACGGCGCTGACGGAGGAGATGGGCGACGCAGCGTTCCGGGAGAAGGCCCGCGAGCTGGACGCGTCGCTGCGGGCGATCATCCGCGAGAACGGAGGCACTCCCGTCGAGGGCAAGGTGCTGGGCGACGGGGTGCTGGCCGTGTTCACGTCGGCGCGGCAGGCGATCGCGTGCGCGCTGCGGTGCAACGCGGCGGGCGACTCGGTTGACCTGCGGCTGCATCTGGGCATCCATGCCGGGGACGTCATCCGCGAGGGGAACAACGTCTACGGCGGCGCGGTGAACATCGCGGCGCGGATAGCGGCCGCCTCCGCCCCGGGCGAGGTCTTAGTGTCGGACACCGTGCGGGGTCTGGCGCGCACCTCCGCGGGCGTGGGCTTCGAGGACAGGGGCGAGCAGACGCTCAAGGGCATCGCGGACCCGCAGCGGCTGTTCGCGGTGCGAGGGGGTGGGTAGGGGAGCCCTTTAGGGCTCCATATGGAAGCCTGAAGGCTTCCGCTACTTCCTCGCGTTCCTCGTTTAGGCTAAACTAGCCTCGCAATGGCTGCTCGCATCGAGCTGTACGATACGACCCTCCGCGACGGCACCCAGATGGAGGGGATATCCCTGTCTGTGTCGGACAAGCTGAAGATCGCCCGCAAGCTGGACGAGTTGGGCGTGCACTACATCGAGGGTGGCTGGCCCGGCTCCAACCCGAAGGACGCCGAGTTCTTCGCCCAGGCGCGGTCGCTCACCTTCAAGAACGCCAAGCTGACGGCGTTCGGCTCCACGCGTCGCGCCGGCTCAAAGGCGGAGACGGACCTCAACCTGCGGGCGCTGGTGGACGCCGGCACCTCCGTCGTCACTATCGTCGGCAAGGCGCACGACCGGCAGGTGACGCGCATCCTGGAGACGACTACCGAGGAGAACCTGGCGATGATCGCCGACTCTGTGCGCTACCTGAAGTCGCAGGGGCTGCAGGTGTTCTTCGACGCCGAGCACTTCTTCGACGGCTTCGTCTCCGACCGTAAGTACGCCCTGCAGTGCCTGAAGACGGCGGCCGGTGCCGGGGTGGACTGCGTGGTCCTGTGCGACACTAACGGCGGCACTATCACTTCTACGGTCGCGGAGGTGGTGCGTCTCGTGGTGGGGGAGGTGGACTGCGCCGTAGGGATTCACGCCCACAACGGCGCTGATGTGGCCGTCGCCAACAGCCTGGCCGGCATCGAGGCGGGCGCCACGCAGGTCCAGGCGGCGGCGAACGGGTACGGGGACATGTGCGGGAACGCGAACATGTTCAGCATCATCGCCGACCTGAAGCTGAAGATGGGGCTGGACGCTATCTCCGACGAGCAACTCGCCCACCTCACCGAGATCTCCCGCTATGTGAGCGAGATCGCCAACCTGCCGCCCAGCCCGCGACAGCCGTACGTGGGCTCGGCCGCGTTCGCGCACAAGGCGGGGCTGCACGTGGCGGCGGTGGTGAAGGAGGACTGGTCGTACCAGCACGTCGACCCCGCCGTTGTGGGGAACGACACCCGCATCCTGATCTCGGAGCTGGCGGGCCGGCGGAACATCCTTGAGAAGATGCGGGAGCAGGGGATCGACATACCGCTGGAGGGCGATGAGGCGCGCCGCCTGCTGGAGCAGGTGAAGCTGATGGAGAGCCGCGGCTACCAGTACGAGGGGGCGGAGGCGTCGTTCGAGCTGCTGGTGCGGCGCAGCCGTCCGGGCTATGTGGAGCCGTTCGAGCTGGTGGACTTCATGGTGGTGGAACGGCGTCACCACGAGCCGGGGGATACGGGCCGCGAGATGATTTCGGAGGCGATGGCGAAGGTACGGGTGGACGACCAGGTGTACCACACCGCCGCGGAGGGGAACGGCCCCGTGAACGCCCTGGACGCCGCCGTTCGCAAGGCGCTCATCCAGCACTTTCCCAGCATCGGCGTCATCAAGCTGGTCGACTACAAGGTGCGCATCATCGACTCGGCGGCCGGGACGGGCGCCAACGTGCGGGTTCTGATCGAATCCACGGACGGGGATCAGAGCTGGACCACGGTAGGCTCTTCGACGGACATAATCGAGGCGTCCTGGCTGGCGCTGGCGGATAGTCTGGAGTACTGGCTGCTGAAGCTAAAAGGCTCTCAGAGCGCTCAGTAGATGAGCCGCCAAGAGCACCGGCCTCATATCCGTCTCCGAGGGTGTTAAGCGAGCGACCTGGGTCGGATCGGGAGGAGCTTGCAACGGTGTTGCCCACAAGCGCGTCGGCTGTTTGCGGGAGGCCTGCCGGGCAGCGTGAGGGTAGGTGATGTCAGTGATCTTGAAACTGCTGCTCCCCATGGGGATAGCCCTCACTTTTCTATGGGGCAACGGGGCCTGGCCTGACGTTCGGGGAGTCGAATCCCCAGCCGGCGGCGGCTCCGACTCTGTTCCGCCAGGGATCGATAGAGCCCTCCAAGGCGATACGGGCCCAGGCTATTCGCCCGGCGACGTGACGCCCGGTTCCACGCCGGTACCAGACCCGATACTGGTGGGTGCGGGCGACATCGCGTCGTGCAGCAGCGGCGGCGACGAGGCCACGGCGCAGCTTCTGGACGCTATCTTCTCCAGTGGCGCTCCCGGCAACGTGTTTACCGCCGGTGACAACGCCTACGACTCCGGCACCGCCTCCGAGTTCGCCGATTGCTACGAGCCGTCCTGGGGACGTCACAAGGCGAGGACAAAGCCGGCTCCCGGCAACCACGATTACAATACAGGGGGCGCCTCCGGTTACTTCGGCTACTTCGGTGCGGCCGCTGGGGACCCAAGCAAGGGGTACTACAGCTATAACCTCGGCACCTGGCACATCGTAGTCGTCAACAGCAACTGCTCGGAGGTCGGCGGCTGCGATGCCGGTTCGCCCCAGGAACAATGGTTGCGCGCTGACCTGGCCGCGAACCCGGCGGCCTGCACGCTTGCCTACTGGCACCACCCGCGCTTCAGCTCGTCGAGCACGCACGGCAGCTCCACCCCGACGCAGGCGATCTGGCAGGCGCTGTACGACTACGACGCGGAGGTGGTGGTCAGCGGCCACGACCACACTTATGAGCGGTTCGCGCCACAGGACCCCAATGGCGGGGCTGACCCAGAGGGCGGCATTCGCCAGTTCGTCGTGGGGACCGGGGGCAAGAGCCACTACTCGTTCGGTGTCCCAATCGCGAACAGCGAGGTCCGCAACGGCGACACGTACGGCGTGCTCAAGATGACGTTGCACTCAACGAGCTTCGACTGGGAGTTCGTCCCTGAGGCGGGTATGACGTTCAGCGATTCCGGCAGCCAGTCCTGCCATTAAGCGCCTCGACCGCTTGCTCGTGGTTTCCACGTGAGCCGACCAGAATCCCGAGCCGCCCCTATGGACAGGCATCTGCCCTTGGCGTATGCTTCTAGTCCGGAGCGCCCCATGCCCGACTATGAAGAGAAGTCCTACTGGCTGGGCTCGTCGCCGTACGAGGAGAGCCCGCCGCTGGACGGCTCCACCAAGGTTGATGTGGCGATCGTGGGCGGCGGCTTCTGCGGGCTGTCCACGGCCTATT
>CBDURB010000208.1:0-3731 GCA_965369585.1 uncultured bacterium | reverse complement strand
GAGCTTTCGCCTGTGGCCTCTTCCCTTCCAGGGGCTGCCCACACCCCACGCAGAGTCGCGTTACGGTTTGTGATAGTAATGGGGGGATCGAGACGGCTTCGTCGCTAGCCGTTATGCTTTCAGCGAGGAGGAGAGCCTCCACCTGGGATAGCAGCGTTGCGCTTTTCCTATCTGCCGTTACGGTTTGGGCGTTATGGTTTGTCTTCCGGTTTTCCCGCGGAGTTACAGGGGTCCAGTGTCTCTCAAGGATGGGCGCGGCGCTGCCGTTGGACGGCGCGGCGCTCCAACAGCCGTGGGGCTCATCTAGCGCCGTGGAAGAGACAGGAGTCCAGTGCCTGCGTAAAGCGGGCGAGCGCGAGCCCGTAGCTGGGATCGGGATCCAGTAATCAGGCGGTGGCACCTTAGCCCTCTGCCCCTCTACCCTGCGGAAACCGTAACGCTGCGCCGAGTTTCCGCCCAGGTGCAACGTTTGTCAAGACCTTTCCGGACTCTGGTGATGAAATCTCTGACCCAAAGGTAAACAGACAAAATCTGGGCTCCTGCCGTGAGCACTCCACTGTGTCAACTGCAGACGCCTCGCGACGCCCCCACTCAACAGCCGGTACGACCGCCATCTCCGGTGCGTACGGGGCCCGGAGCTGCCGGCGCGTGCTGGGCAGCAATGGTACCCCCGGCAGGACTCGAACCTGCGCTTCCGGCTCCGGAGGCCGGCGCTCTATCCAACTGAGCTACGGGGGCCCGCGTACATCTTAGTCCCAGCCTGTGTGCCCATCAAGACGCCTTCCAACGGTTGACACGTCACGCTGCTTCGGCCATCCTGCAAGTGGCATCCTCGTCATGTCAGAAGCCGAAACCCCGCGCACCAACAAACTTCAACGGTTGGAAGCCCTCTCTCAGCAGATGCTGGCAGAGCGGCGGCTGCTCATCGCCAGCAACCGCGGCCCGCTGGAGTTCACCATGGAGGACGATGGGTCGCTCACCAGCAAGCGTGGCGGCGGCGGCATGGTGACGGCTCTTATGTCCGCTACGCGTTTCGTGCCGGCCGTCTGGATCGCCACCGCCATGACGGACGGAGACCGGCGCGCCGCCGAGGAAGCGAAGGGCGCCCTCATCGAGGTCCCCGATAATGAGATATCCGTCCGCTTCGTTGTCGTGCCCCGAAACGTCTACCAGAAACACTACTACGTCTTCTGCAACCCCCTGCTCTGGTTCCTCCAGCACTACATGTGGAACACCCCCCGCACCCCCAACATCGGCCGCGCCGTCTACGAGGCCTGGGAGAGCGGCTACATCCCCGTCAATCAAGCGATCGCCGACGCCATCGTCAGCGAGGCGCAGAACGATGAGCGCCCTCCGTACGTCCTCCTCCAGGACTATCACCTCTACCTCGCCACGGCGAAGGTCCGCGAGAAGGTGCCGCAGGCCACGATCCTTCATTTCACTCATATCCCCTGGCCGGGGCCGCGCTACTGGGGCATAATTCCAGAGTTCATGCGCAAGGCGATCCTCACGGATATCTGCGCCGCTGACATCGTCGGCCTTCAGACCGATAGCGATGTGCTCAACTTCCTCCACTGCTGCGAGTCGATGCTAAAGGGCGCCATCATCAACTTCCAACTCCGGCACGTAACCTTCAATGGACACACCACCGCCATCTGCAACTATCCGATCTCCGTGGATGCCCCCGGCCTGCTCCAGTTCGCTCACAGCGATGAGGTTAAGCGATACGCGGATCAGCTCCAGACCCGGCTCAGCGGACAGACCATCGTCCGCGTGGACCGCTCCGAGCCCAGCAAGAACGTCGTTCGCGGCCTCCGCTCCTTCGAGCTTCTGCTGGATCGCTATCCCGAATATCGAGGCGAAGTGACCCTCCTCCAGTTCCTCGTCCCCTCCCGCAGCGAGCTAGGCGTCTACCAGACCTACACCGACGAAGTATTCGAGGCGATAGACTCCATCAACGATGGCTACGGCAACAACGAGTGGCAGCCCGTCCACACCTTCTACGAGAACAACTACGCCCAGGCGATCGCCGGGATGTGCCTCTACGATGTCCTGTTCGTGAACCCGCTCATCGATGGCATGAACCTCGTCTCCAAAGAGGGCCCTCTGGTGAACGAGCGCGATGGAGTGCTCGTCCTCTCGGAGCTCGCCGGCTCATACGAGCAGCTCTCGGAGTACGCCCTCGGCGTCACTCCCACCGACCTCGAGGGCTCGGTACGAGCGCTCCGTCAGGCCCTGGAGATGCCCCCGGATGAGCGGCGCCTGCGGGCCTCGGCCCTCAAACGAATGGTGCAGGAGGAGGACATCATCTTCTGGCTTGAGCGCCAGCTCCGCGACCTGATGGCCGTATCTAAGGGAGCGCTCTGACCATCTCCCTGAGCAGCCGGCTCACCCCGGCTACCCCCTCCACCGCGTAGTCCGCCGCCTCCGCCACCTCCGGCGCCGCCTCCTCGCCGGCCACCGCCACGGTGGCGACAGCCATCCCTCCGGCATGCAGCCGGCGCGCAGCCGCGAACATGTCGATATCCGTTATGTCATCCCCCAGGCAGACAACTCCCCTTATGCCCAGACGCTCGGCTAGCGCCTCCAGCGCCGTCCCCTTGTCCACCTCCAGCGGCGGCCTCAGCTCTATGACCATACGTCCCTCCTGCGCCCGAAAGCGGCCTGCCGCCCGCGAACGCTCCACCGCGGCCAGCACCGCTTTCCGTGCTGCCGCCGGGTCTCCCGCCCGCCGGTAATGCATCGCCAGCAGTGCTCCCTTGTTCTCCATCTGCACCCCATCGATCGCCTCGCATGCGGCGCGAATGTCCCGTTCCGCCTCGCGGGCCAACGCCTCGTACTCCCCCAGGCCGGGCGCGGTCTCTCGCTGGCCGTCCAGCCATAGGCTGAGGCCGTGCTCGGCTGCGTAGGCGACGTCGTCCAGCCCCGCCATTCGCCGCGCCGTCTCCAGCGAGCGGCCCGTGATTAACCCCACCTTCACGCCCTTCGTCACAAGCTGGCGCAGCAGCGTCCGGGTAGCCTCGGGCACCGTCGCCTCCTCCGGCCTGGACACGATCGGCGATAGCGTCCCATCGATGTCAGACATCAGCCCAAGCGGACGCTGCCGGATCACCGGCAGGAGCGGCTCTATGCTGGTCAGTTCATGCGCCATCGAACGCGAGTCTAGCACAGCGGCCCGCTGATTGACATTTCCCCCGAGTTGACTATAATGCGGGCACGGGCCACACATAGGGGGTGCGGACCCACGGGATACCTACGCCCTGCGATAATCGCCCTGCTGGCGCTTGCGGCAGTGCTGGTGGTGGCGTTTGCCGGGCCTACGCCGGGCGCTGAAGCGGCGGCGATTACCGTCGACTCCGCCCGCGAGAGCGTGGAGCCGGCGCTGCTCAGCGAAGTGAAGAAGCTCCTCGCCTCCGACGCCGAGGCCGTCGACTGGTTCGGGTTCAGCGTGGCGGTCAGCGGCGACACCGCCGTCGTGGGAGCATACCGTGAGGACGACGGGGGCAGCAGGGCTGGCGCCGCCTACGTGTTCCAGCGCGACGAGGGCGGCGCGGGCAGCTGGGGCGAGGTTAAGAAGCTCACCGCCTCCGACGCCCAGGCCGGCGACGAGTTCGGGTTCAGCGTGGCGGTCAGCGGCGACACCGCCGTCGTGGGGGCACGCAACCCCGGGGTCTTTGACCACGGCGCCGCCTACGTGTTCCAGCGCGACGAGGGCGGCGCGGACAGCTGGG
>CBDURB010000207.1:0-3740 GCA_965369585.1 uncultured bacterium | reverse complement strand
AGCTGGGCGGCCTGGCGCGGCGAATGCCGGTGACGGCGGCCGTGTTCGCTGTGGGGGCGCTATCTATGGCGGGGATCGTTCCGCTGGCCGGTTTCTGGGCTAAGGACGAGATACTCAACGTCGCCGGCGATAGCCAGAACTTCGTCGTGTACGGGTTCCTGATGCTCAGCGTATTCATAACCGCTCTGTACATGACGCGCGTGGTTATTCTTACCTTCCTGGGAGAGCCGCGCGACCGCGAGGCGCACCAGCACGCCCACGACGCGGAGCCGGTAATGACTCTGCCCCTTCTCCTGCTGGCCGGGTTGACAGTCCTGGCGGGCTTCGTCGTCTTCGACGGGGTGGGAGAGGCGCTGGGCTTCCCCGGCGGCATAGGGGAGTTCGTTTTCCTGGAGGGGCCGGAGGCGTTCCATTTCCCCTGGGACGTGGCGGTCCTGTCGACGCTGTCGGCGGTGGCGGGCCTGGCCGGCGGCTTCTACTTCTGGTCGGGCGCGGCGGAGCCGGCCCGCCGGGCGGGAGAGCTTTTCCAGCCCGCCTACAAGATACTGAAGCGCAAGTTCTTCATGGACGATATATACCAGTGGACGATCGACCGGGTGGTGCTGGCCGCCGGCGGGGTGATCGCCTGGTTCGACCGCAACGTGGTTAACGATACGGGTGTGGACGGCTCGGCCGGCCTGAGCGTGTTAGCTGGGTTCGGGATGAAGTTCCTGGAGACGGGCAAGCTGCCCAACTACGCCCTGGCGATCGTCACCGGCGTGATCGTCCTGGCGATAGTGTTCATGGCGGTGCGGGTGTAGGCGATGGACTGGGTGCTGTTCGCGCTGATAGCCATCCCGGTGGGGGCTGTGCTGGTGTTCATGCTCATACCCTCACGCTATCCGCAGCTCGTGCGCAACGTAGCGATGGTGTCCGGGTTCGCCCTGTTCGCGCTGTCGGTGCTGGTGTTCGTCAAGTACGAGTTCGAGGGCGGCAACGGCTTTCGGTTCGATCTGCAGCTGGCCTGGCTGGAGAACGTGGCCTTCCTGGGCAAGGACGGGATCACCTTGCACCTGGCGGTGGACGGGATCTCGGCGCCGATGGTGCTGCTGACGGGTATCGTCATCTTCGCCGGGGTGTTCATCTCCTGGAACATCGAATACCGCAACAAGGACTATTTCGTGCTGCTGTTCCTGCTGGTCAGCGGCGTATTCGGCGTGTTCCTGTCGCTGGACCTGTTCTTCCTGTTCTTCTTCTACGAGGTGGCGGTGCTGCCGATGTACCTGCTGATCGCCGTGTGGGGCACCAGCAGCCATTTCGGCACGTTTACCCGAACTAAAGAGTACGCGGCGATGAAGCTGGTGCTGTACCTGGTGGGGGGCAGCGCACTGATCTTTGTCGGCATCTTCGCGACGTTCGTGGAGGCGGGCCAGGGCACGTTCGATCTGCCGGTGCTGGGCGCCGTCACCTATGACGAGAACTTCCAGAAGGCGGTCTTCCCATTATTCGCGCTTGGGTTCGGGATCCTGGCCGGCCTGTGGCCCTTCCACACCTGGTCGCCCGACGGCCATGTGGCGGCGCCTACGGCCGTGTCCATGCTGCACGCCGGCGTCCTGATGAAGCTGGGCGCCTTCGGTATCCTGCGGGTAGCGATAACGCTGTTCCCGGAGGGGGCCGCGTTCTGGGCGCCGGTGCTGATGACGCTGGGCGTGTCGGGCGCGCTGTACGGCGCCGTCTCGGCGATGGCGCAGCGCGACCTGAAGTACATGGTGGGCTACTCCAGCGTGAGCCACATGGGCTTCGTGTTGATGGGGTTGGCCACCCTGACCACTATCGGTGTCAACGGGGCGGTGCTCCAGATGTTCGCCCATGGGGTGATGACGGCCCTCATGTTCGCGATGGTGGGCGCCGTTTACGATCAGGCGCACGTACGGGATATGACGCTGTTCGGCGGGCTGGCCCAGAAGACACCGCGCCTGGCCGCCTTCTTCGCTATCGCCGGGCTGTCATCCCTGGGCCTGCCGGGGCTGGCCGGGTTCGTCGCCGAGTTCCACATCTTCGTGGGCGCTTTCAAGACCTACCCCTGGGCGGGCGCCCTGGGCATCCTCGCCGCCGCCATCACCGCCACCTACATACTGCGCATGCTGGCGATGGCGTTCTTCGGCCCCTTCAACGAACGCTGGGCCGGGCTGAAGGAGATGCGCCCGGGCGAGCAGTTTGGCGGGGCGCTGCTCATCGCCTTTATCGTCTTCATGGGCGTGTGGCCGGCGCCGTTCATCGACCGCATAAGCGAGACCGTGGAAGTCATCCTTCGGGTGGGAGCTAGTGGAACTTAACCTCGACTGGTCTCTCCTGGTACCGGAGTACATCCTGGCCGGCTGGGCGGGCATGGTGGTGCTCCTGGACCTGTTCTGGGGGCGGTTGCGAAAGGATCAGCTGGCGTACGTGGCGGCCGCGGGCGCGCTCATCTCGGCGCTGACCGCGCTCATCTGGGTGAACGACGACACGAACTTCGCCAACGTCATCGATATCGATAACTACACGGCGCTGTTCCGCGTCTTCTTCGGCCTCATCGGCGTGTTCGCCTGCGTCGCCTCAGCCCGCTTCGTGAAGGATCGTCTGCTGCACGCCGGCGAGTACTACGGCCTCATCCTGCTTAGCGTCCTGGGCGCCAACCTGATGGCCGCCTCCAGCGAGCTGCTGACGGCGTACATCTCGCTGGAGCTGCTGAGCTTCTGCCTGTACGTCCTCACCTCTTACGCCAAGTTTGACCTGCGCTCCAACGAGGGCGGCCTGAAGTATATGCTCCTGGGCGCCTTCTCCTCGGCGATATTCCTGTACGGGATCGGCATGATCTACGGCGTCAGCGGCTCGACGCGGTTCAGCGAGATCGCGGCTTCGCTGTCCGGGGACACGGCGGGCTTCGACATGGCGATGTTCCTGGGGCTGGTGCTGATAATCGCCGGTCTGGGGTTCAAGGTGGCGGCGGTGCCGTTCCACATGTGGACGCCGGATGCCTACGAGGGGGCGCCGCTACCGATCACGGCGCTCATCTCAGCGCTGGGAAAGGCGGCGGGGTTCGCCCTGTTCCTGAAGCTGTTCGGCCAGGCGTTCATCCCGCTGGTGGACGACTGGCGGGTGTTCATCGCCGTACTGTCGGCGATGACGATGGCGCTGGGGAACCTGGTGGCGATGCAGCAGCACAACATCAAGCGGCTGCTGGCCTACTCCAGCATCGGCCAGGTGGGGTTCCTGATGATGGGGATCGCGGCGCTGACGCCGGAGAACGCCGATGCGGCGAGCGCGCTGGTGCTGCACCTGGTGGGGTACGTGGTCAGCAACCTGGCGGTGTTCGTGGCGATTATCGTGTACTACAACTGGACGGGCAAGGAGGAGGTATCGGACTTCGCGGGGGCGGCGGAGCGGGCGCCCTACCTGGCGCTATCGCTGAGCATCGGGCTGTTCTCGCTGGCGGGGATGCCGCTGTTCGCGGGGTTCGCGACGAAGTTCATCCTGTTCCAGGCGGCGGCGGAGCAGGGGCTGCTGTGGCTGTCGTCGATAGCGGTGTTCTTCAGCTTCGTGTCGCTGTACTACTATCTGATGGTGATCAAGGTGATGTACCTGGGGAAGCCGGCGGAGCCGACCCGCTTCCCGACGCCCTGGCTGGAGTACGGGGCGCTGACGCTGCTGGTGGCGGGGGTGTTGCTGATAGGGCTGTACCCGCAGCCGGTGTTCGACATCGTGGAGGAGGGGGCGGTGGC
>CBDURB010000206.1:0-3773 GCA_965369585.1 uncultured bacterium | reverse complement strand
AGCGGCTTAGGGGAGGGTTCGCCGGGTCGCTGGCCGTTGCCGTCCCCGGAGGGGGACTGCTCGTAGGTCATGCGGTAGAGGCGAGCGTACAGGCCGTCGTGGGCCAGCAGCTCCTTGTGGGTGCCGCTCTCCACGATGCGGCCGCCGTCCAGCACCACCACCCGGTCGGCGCCGCGTATGGTGGACATCCGGTGGGCGATGACGAAGGAGGTGCGGCCCTTGAGCAACCGCTTGAGGGCGCGCTGGATGACGACCTCCGTGCGGGTGTCCACGTTGGCGGTGGCCTCGTCCAGGATGAGGATGCGGGGGTCGGCGAGGACGGCGCGGGCGAAGGCGATGAGCTGTCGCTGGCCCTGGGAGAGGTTCTGGCCGCGCTCGTGGAGGATGGTGTCGTAGCCCTGGGGCAGGCGCTTGATGAAGGCGTGGGCGCCGACGGTGCGCGCCGCCTCAACGATCTCCTCTTCAGTAGCCTCGAGGCGGCCGTAGAGGATGTTATCGCGGACGCTGCCGGAGAACAGGAACGGGTCCTGAAAGACGACGCCCATCCGCCGCGCCAGCGACTCGCGCTTCAGGTGGCGAATATCGACGCCGTCGATGAGGAGGCGGCCCTCGGTGACGTCGTAGAAGCGGGCGACGAGGGAGGTAAGGGTGCTCTTGCCGGCGCCGGTGGGGCCGACGATGGCCAGGGTCTCTCCGGGCCGGACGCGCAGGTCGATGTCGTGCAGGACCTCAACGTCGGGGAGGTACTGGAAGTGGACGTGGTCAAAGGTGACCTCCCAGCCGGGCACGGCGCCGCGGGCGTCGGGGAGCTCCACAGCGTCGGGCGCATCGACGATCTCAGGCTTGGTGTCGAGGACTTCGAAGATGCGCTGGCCGCCGGCCATCGCCCGCTGGAGCTGGGTGTACTGGAGGACGAGGTCGCGGATGGGGTCGAAGAAGCGCTGGACGTAGAGGGCGAAGGCGATGACGACGCCGATGCCGAGGGAGCCGTTGAGGACTCTTATGCCGCCGAAGATGACGACGAGGGCGGTGGCGGCGGCGACCATCAGCTCCATTACGGGCATGACGGCGGCGGTCAGCCGGCCGGCCTCCACGTTGGCGCTCCAGTTGTCGGCGTTCACCTGATCGAAGCGGCGGATGTTCTCCCCCTCACGGGAGAGGCTCTGGACAACGCGCACGCCGGAGACGTTCTCCTGGAGGTTGGCGTTCACCACCGCTATCGCCTGGCGGACGCGGATGAAGGCGCGGCGGGCGCGGGACTGCCACAACGCCATCGCCAGGATGAGGACGGGGATGACGGTGAAGGTGATGAGGGCCAGCTCCACGTCCAGGTACATCAGGAAGAAGACGACGAGCCCCAGGCCGGCGAAGTCTGCGAGGATTGTGAGGAAGCCGGTGGTGAGTAGCTCCTGGAGGACGGTGACGTCGTTCTGGACGCGGGACATCACCCGTCCCACCTCCGTACGGTCCAGGAAGCTGAGGGAGAGCTTCTGGATGTGGTTGAACATGCTGGTGCGCAGGGTGAGCAGGACGTTATGGCCGATGAAGGCGGTCTGCATCTGCTGCAGCCACTGGCCCGCCCAGCCCAGCAACGCCAGGCCGACGAGGGCGGCGCCGATGGCGTTCAGGCCGGCGATGTCCCCGGAGGGGACGAACTCATCGATGGCGAGGCCGATGAGGAACGGCTGGGAGCTGGAGGCGGCCGCGAACACCAGCAGGCCCAGGATGGCCAGCGCCACCCGCCCTCGGTATGGCATGAGGTAGGGGAGCAGCCGCACTATGACGGAGTGGTCGTACGGCTTGCCCAGCTCCTCGTCGTCCCAGCCGTCGACGCTGCGCTTCAGGCCGCCCCCGGGTCGCCCGGCGGAGGTCACGGAGGTCTGATGGCTCCAGCCGCCGGCCATGGATCCGCCCCAGTGTCCCATGGCTAGCTCCCCGCCGCCGCGGTGGGCGCGTGTTCCCCTGCGGGGCTCGGCAGCGCCTCTTCCTGGTCGCGCAGCTCAAGATCGTATATCTGGCGGTAGAGGCCGCCCCGGCGCAGGAGCTGCGTATGGGTGCCCCGCTCCACGACCTCGCCGTCTTCGAGCACCAGTATCTGGTCCGCCATCTTGACGGTGCGCAGCCGCTGGGCGATGACGAAGGTGGTGCGGCCCTCCATGAGGCCGGTCAGCGTCTGCTGGATGAGGTACTCCGTCTCCGTGTCCACGCTGGAGGTTGAGTCGTCCAGGATGAGGATACGGGGGTCCATGAGCAGGGTGCGGGCGATGGCGAGTCGCTGCTTCTGGCCGCCGGAGAGGGTGGTTCCGCGCTCGCCGACCCAGGTGTCGTAGCCGTCGGGGAGGGCGGCGATGTGGTCGTGGATGTGGGCAGCCTTCGCCGCCGCCTCAATCTGCTCCTGGCTGGCGTCCACGGCGCCGTAGGCGATGTTGTCGCGGATGGTGGCAGAGAAGAGGAACACGTCCTGCTGGACGGTGCCGATGGCCCGCCGCAGGGAGGCGAGGGTGGCGTCGCGGATGTCTATGCCGTCGATGGTGATGGCGCCGGAGGTGATGTCGTAGAAGCGGGGCATGAGGCTGACGACGGTGGTCTTGCCGCTGCCGGTGGGGCCCATGAGGGCGATGACCTGACCGGGCTTCGCTTCCAGGGTTACACCCTTGAGGATGGGGCTGATGGAGTCGTAGCCGAAGGAGACGTCCTCGAAGCGGACGTGCCCCTGCACGGCCTTCATGTCGACGGCGCCGGGCTTCTCCTTCACCGCCGACTCCGCATCGAGGATCTCGAAGATGCGCTGGCCGGACACCTGGGCGCGGGAGGAGATCATGATGATCCAGCCCAGCATGCGCACCGGCATGTTGAGCATGGTGAGGTAGAGGAGGAACAGAGTCAGCTCACCGATGTTGAGGTTGCCGTTGACCACTTCGCGGCCGCCGAACCAGAGGGTAGCGCCGATGGCGGCCAGCCAGAGGCCGGTCATCATGGGGGAGTTGACGGCCTGGATGCGGCTGCCGTGGTAGGAGTCGGCGAACAGCGCCTCGGCCTCATGCTGGAACTTGGCCCCTTCGTGCTTCTCGCGGGCGAACGCCTTGACCACGCGGGCACCGGTTAACGCCTCCTGGAGGACGGTGGTGAGGCGGGCGAGACCTTCCTGTATCTTCATCCACAGCGGCCGCAGGCTCAGGGCCATGACGGTGGAGCGCCAGGCGATGATCGGCAGGAAGGCCCAGGCGACGAGCGTCAGCTTCCAGTTGGTGACCGCCATGAGCACCAGGATCGCTATCAGGAGAAGGAAGATGTAGCCGGCGCGCAGTACGCCCATGTGGATGAACCAGCGCACGGCCTCCACGTCCTGGGTGGCGCGGGACATTAGCTGGCCCGTCTGCTGGCGGTCGTGGTAGGCGAAGGAGAGCCGCTGGAGCCGGTCGTAGATGTGATTGCGCAGGTCGTAGGCCACCCGCTGGGAGATCCACTCCCCCTGGTAGGTCTGGAAGAAGGCGAACACCCCGCGCAGGAGGGCGGCCCCAACTACGGCTACGGCGGCGATGATCAGCGTCTCGTTGCTGCCATCGGTGATGATCTCGCCGCCTTCGACGCTGGCGCCGAGGCCGTAGTTGATCGCCCAGCGGATGAGCTGGGGGATGGCGAGCAGGAAGCCGCCGGCCCCCACGATGGCGAGGAAGGCGAGAGCCGCGCGCCATTTATAGGGGCGGAGGAAGGTGAGCAGTCGTAAAGCGTACATCGTATGCGAAAAGTCGGGTTGGGCCTGCTTGGCGCCT
>CBDURB010000205.1:0-3806 GCA_965369585.1 uncultured bacterium | reverse complement strand
CTTCCGCGTCCGGGAGAAGACGCGCTCGTCGTCCACCAGGTACAACGTCCCCAGGTGCATTCGGTACGTGGAGACTACGGCGTGGACCTGCGGGGCCCAGGTCGCGTTGCCCAGCTGGAAGTACCAGTTCCTATCTTCGGCGTACAGGTCCAGCGGCGTCAGGCCAATGAGCGCCACGTTCGGGTTGGCGAAGTCGGCCGGGAACAGCCTACCCAGGTACTTGGACAGCGACTCCCCGTCGATCTGCTCGCGGTCGGGGTTAGTCATACCTGCTGGGACGGCGCTGGGCGTAAGCACCCCGATATCGAGCCCGTACTCGTCGCCGTAGTACTGCACCAGGCTAAGCACCAGCTCCGGGTCCACCTGACCCAGAGGCACGAAACAGACGCGCCTGCCGCTACCCTCGCACGAGGTCTGCGCGACGGGCGCGAGCTCGGACTGCGCCTCCAGGCAGCCCTCCCGCTCCGACCCGGTGCACGGGGGGACGTTCGCGAGACCCCCCTCGGGCACTACCTCCAAAGTAATCGGCACGGTCACGATCCGGTAGTCCATCCGCTTGAGATCGCCTTTGCTCAGCCGCTCCGAGTAGATGATGCGGCCTCTCTCATCTACAACCTGCACCAGTCTGCGGCCGTCCCACTTGTATGTGCTAAACGTACGCTCTTCACCGCCCACCCTGCCGTAGGTGATGCGGTCCAGCAGCACGGTAACATCCCCGTCAGTCCGGTTCGTCACCGTGAAGTCGGTGAAATCGCCTATCGTTTCTCCGCTAGAGCCACTGCCCAATACGAAGTAACTGAACGCCATCAACGCCAGCCCGCACACGACCGCCAGCGCCACCCCCGCGTGAGACAGCTGCGTCTGCGGACCGATATTGTAGCCTCGGCCCTCCGTCACCTCAGCGCTCCTCAATGGTTATCCGGTAGTCCATCCGCTCGAGGTCGTCCAGGCTGAGCCGCTCCATGAACAGAATCCGCCCGGTCCCGTCGCCCACCTGCACCAGCCGGCGGCCGTACCACTCGTAGGTGCTGAACCGCCAGCCGTCCTCACCGACCGTCCCCCACACCTCACGGTCCAGCAGAACGACTAGCTCGCCACCTGTTTCGTTCGCCACCGTGAAGTCGATGCGGCCCTCCCGCACGGAGTCGATCGGGCCCAGCGTCAAGGCGGTGCCCACTAGGATCGCGGCGGTGCCCACTAGGATCGCGGGGTAGCCACCCAGTAACACCGCCGCCAGCAGCAGACGCGCCTTGAACGTCCGCGGGAAGATATCGTAGCTTCGTCCCTTTGGCATCTGTGCCTCATATCTATAACGCTGCAACCGTCCGTTGGAGTCAAATCCCCCGCTGGGAGGGAGCGGCTGTATCGGCCGTGTGGCTCGCCGCCGCCGTTGACACCCTGCTTCGCCTCCTGCTACACTACCTGCCACAATCGAATAATCATCGGCTGCGAACGGGAGTAGTACGTCGCAATGCGAGGCCCAGAGAGGCGGGCCTGCTCGTTAGGGGCAAGGTGAGAGCCCGCCGCCGGCGCAGCGACCGAATGGACCCGGGAGCCGTCGCCCGAACGGAGAGACGTAGGGGCCGACCAGTCGGCCCGCCCCAGTAGGCGCGACCGGACAGGGCACCGTTACAGGCCCAGCCCCGATTCGTCGGGGCGGAACGAGATGTCGCCGTCAGGCGACAACTAGGGTGGCACCGCGAGTGACCCCTCGCCCCTAAGGCGAGGGGCTTTTTATTTTGCGGGAGATCGGTGGCCCGCAAGGAGGACAACATGACCCAATACAAATACCAGCTAGACGAAAAGGACATACCCAGCCAGTGGTACAACGTCCAGGCGGACCTGCCCGCCTCTGGCGGACCGCTGCCGCCGCCCCTCCACCCCGCCACCCACGAGCCCATCGGCCCCGAGGCGCTGGCGCCCCTCTTCCCCATGGCCCTCATCGAGCAAGAGGTGAGCACGGAACGCTTCACCGACATCCCGGACGAGGTGAGGGAGGTCTACAAGCTCTGGCGGCCTACGCCCCTGTACCGGGCCCACCGGCTGGAGAAGGCGCTGGACACCCCCGCCCGCATCTACTACAAGTACGAAGGCGTCTCCCCCGCCGGCTCGCACAAGCCCAACACCGCCGTCGCTCAGGCCTACTACAACAAGCAGGCCGGCATCAAGCGGCTGGCCACGGAGACCGGCGCCGGCCAGTGGGGCAGCGCCCTGGCTATGGCCTGCAACCTCTTCGATATAGAGCTCAAGGTCTACATGGTGAAGGTCTCCTACCATCAGAAGCCCTATCGGCGCGTCATGATGGAGACCTGGGGCGCCCAGGTCGTCGCCTCGCCCACCGGCGATACCCAGGCTGGGAGGGCCATCCTGGAGCAGGACCCCGATTCGCCGGGCTCCCTGGGCATCGCCATCTCGGAGGCGTCGGAGGACGCCGCCACCAAGGACGACACCAACTACTCCCTGGGCTCCGTCCTCAACCACGTCCTCCTTCACCAGACCGTCGTCGGCCAGGAGGCGATGAAGCAGATGGAGATGGCGGGCGACTACCCGGACGTCGTCATCGGCTGCGTGGGCGGCGGCTCCAACTACGCCGGCCTTTGCTTCCCCTTCATGCGTGACCGCCTCGTAGAGGGCAAGAGCACCCGTTTCGTCGCCGCCGAGCCTGAGGCCTGCCCAACCATCTCCCGCGGCGAGTACGCCTACGACTTCGGCGATACGGCGGAGACGACGCCCCTGCTCCAGATGCACACCCTGGGCCACACCTTCGTCCCGCCGGGCATCCACGCCGGCGGCCTCCGCTACCACGGCATGTCACCCATCATCTCCAAGCTCTGCGCCGATGGCCACATGGAGGCCCGCGCCTACCACCAGAACGCGATCTTCGACGCCGCCGTCAAGTTCGCCCGTACCGAGGGCATCCTCCCCGCGCCGGAGTCCGCCCACGCCATTCAGGCCGCCATCGACGAGGCGCTGGCCGCCCGCGAGGCCGGCGAGCGGCGCGTCATCCTGTTCAACCTCAGCGGCCACGGCCACTTCGACCTCGCCGCCTACGATGAGTACCGCTCCGGCAAGCTGGAGGACTACGCCTACCCGGCGGAGAAGGTCAAACAGGCCATGGCCGGAATCCCGAAAGTGAGCTGACATGTCCGAACAGACCTTCGATCGCCGCTGGAAACGCATGCTCACGGGCGACCGGCCTACCGGGCCGCTGCACCTGGGCCACTACGTCGGCTCCCTGAAGATGAGGGTCGAGCTCCAGGAAAAGCTGGAGTGCTTCGTCCTCCTCGCCGACCTCCACGTCCTCACCACCCGCAACGAGCGCCTGGACGAGATTGGGGACAACATCCGCGAGGTGGTGTTGGACTACCTCTCCGTGGGCCTAGACCCCAAGAAGACCACCATCTACCTCCAGTCGCTCGTGCCGGAGGTGATGGAGCTTTTCTGGCTGTTCATGCCCCTTGTCGGCGTGCCCCGCGCCCAGCGCATCCCCTCCCTCAAGGAGATGGTGCGCGACCTGAAGCTGGAGACGGCCTCCATGGCCCTCCTCTCCTACCCCATCCTCCAGGCCGCCGATATCCTCATGGTGAAGGGCGATGTCGTGCCCGTCAGCCGAGACCAGGCCTCCCACGTTGAGCTCACCCGCGAGATAGCGCGCCGCTTCAACGCCACCTACGCCCCCGTCTTCCCGGAGCCGGACGCCCCCATAGGTCCCATGCTGATAGGCACCGACGGTCAGGCCAAGGCCAGCAAGTCCATCGGCAACGTCATCCTCCTCTCGGACGACGCCAAGACGGTGGAGAAGCGGG
>CBDURB010000204.1:0-3819 GCA_965369585.1 uncultured bacterium | reverse complement strand
GACTGGAGACGATAGCGGGGTCCGGACACTTGACGGCCATCGAGCAGCCGGAGCGTATCTCACAGCTGCTTTCGGAGTTCCTGGCCCAGGTAGATGCGGCCTCGCCGAAGTAGAAACCGCTAGGCAGCCCGCATTAGGCCGGGCTCGGATCGAGGGGAGATACTGTCCGGCTTGCGGTGGCTGCCGGGTTCCGCCAGCAGGCGCGACACTTCTTTGTAGACGGTGGGGTTGGAGGGCAGGCCCACGTGGGTGCCGTGGACTTCAACGTTCAGCGCTTGATCGTTCTCCACACAATCGCGCCAGTCCACAACCGGGTCCGTGCGGGTATATATGGCGGCGCAGGCCAAGGAATTGGGCAGCCGCTCCTTGATGGCCTCCAGGAACGAGCACTCGCACGATCCTTCCGCATTCCCGAAGTGACGTTTTAGGGCCTTGCCTCGGACCAGGGAGATGAGAGTGAGCACGAAAGGATGCGCTGACAGCCGGCGGAACGGCGAGGCCAGCGTTATGACCTGGGCTACGTGCTGGGGCCTCCGCACAGCGGCGGCGCGGGCGAGCAGTCCTCCCAGGCTGTGTCCGATCAGACGCACCTTGCTCCCCGTTTCACGATAAGCCCGGTCGATCGTCTCGATCAGGCGTTCCATCAAGACGTCAGGGCAGTCGTCGTTGCGACCAATGCCCGAGAGGTACGGCCGGTATCCTATTCGCCTCAGCCAGGCGCGCATCTCCATGAGGGAGAGGTCCGATCCAAGGAAGCCGGGGACGAGGATCACCGGCGCGCCATTGCCGCGCGGCACACCTATGCCGTAGTAGGCGGGAGAGGTCTTCAGGGTAGCCCACTCGAGAGCGGCGAGGAGCTCAGACCAGAGAGGACGGCGGTGAGCCTTTTCTTGTCTTGGTCCTATCGCTGCTATTGTCATCTGAGGCACCGTCCTCACGATACGCTATAGACGATTCCAATCCCTACTATTAATTACGCCGCACCTTAAGAGGGCGGTTCTATCTCCGTGGCGCTCCTATTTGGCTAAATGCGTTGTTGACTGTTTCGTTTATTGTCGTGGCTCAAGAAATCCTCTGCGGCGGGATGCGCGTATACCCCTGTAGGGTATGTATGAAACTGGAGGTGATGCCCTTGAGCACCAAAGTGCGGAACTATCTGAGCTGTATTAGCGATCCAACTTCAGGAGGTGATTGCGTATGTCAATCGAACATAGGACTGATCTAATTCCCAGTCCGCCCATCCAGACCAAGATCTACCCGCTGCTCATCGCGAGTGGGTTCGCTATCGTAACGGCCGCGCTCATCATAGGGATCGTGCTGGCCGGAGTGGCCAGCGACGTCTTCGACTTTCCCAAGAGCGCGCGAGACGCGGCGGCAGCCGGCTCGCCGTTGCTGGCGGACCAGGGTGACCTGGCGACGTTCCCGCTGTGGGTGCAGCCGTTCAAGTTCGTCGGCCTGACCCTTTTGATCAGCGGCGTCTTTACCGTTTTCTGGGGGCTCCTACAGTCACTTCAGGAGGCCCGCGGCGCCGCTATGGTAGAGGCGATCCCGGTTCTCGTAAAGGGAACCTCCACGCGGAATACGGAGGGGAGCTAAGTCATGGCCATGAACGAAATGCTGTTCGGGGGCCGCGCCGTCCTTACGGAGGCGGTGCCCACCGGCATGCAGAAGATGGCCGCGAAGATGTGGGCGCCGATGCTTGTCATGGGCCTGATGGTCATCGTCGCCGCCCTTATCATCAGCATCGTGAAGGCGAACTTCGTCTCGGATTACTTCGCCGTGCCGAAGGAGATTCGAGATGGGGCGAATGCCAACCTCATCGATAAGCGGCAGTTCATCGAGTTCGCGAACGTGTGGCTGCCGGGACTGCTGCTCCTGGGGATAGGCTTCATTCTATCAGCCATTACCTTCTCCCTGGCCAACATCCTCGGCGTCTTCCGCGCCGGCGGCGTCCAGGTCCAGAAGGCGTTTGGCAAGGAGCCGCAGACCCTCACCCCGCCGATCACTGCCAAACTATTTCCAATGTTCATGATGATGGGGCTCATGATCCTGATCGCGAACCTGATCATCGCCGTGATCATCGGCGCTACCGCCTGGGACGTCTACGGACACTCGGTGGCTGAAATAAACGCCGCCGAATCCGGCTCAGGCATCCTGAGCGATCTGGGAACAGTGGAGGCCTGGAAGATGTGGCTGGCACCGTTCAAGTTTGTGGGCCTCGCCACCATCCTGGTCGGCATCTCCCTGGCAGTGCACACGATTCTGCAGGTGATCCGGTTCCAGGGCCAGCGCATCCGTGAGCTGGCGGCGGGAAGCTAAGGGAGAATGAGATGACACAAGCAATTAGTACGCTACCCGCAGGGCGCATTGAGCTGCGCGCGCCCGGGATGACGAAGATGCAGCAGATGGCGCGCCGGATGTGGCTGCCGATGTTCGCTATGGGTGCCATGGTGCTCCTGGCGGCGCTGGTGATAGGCGTCGTTCAGAGCAGCTTCGCCTCCGACCTGTTCGAGCTGGACAAGGGGGCGCGAGATACCGTGACCGGCAGCCTGCTTGACAAGCAGCAGTTCATCGAGACGACGAACATCTGGCTGCCGCGGTTCCAGCTCCTGGGCATGGGCCTGATGTTCGGCGGCATCACCTTCCTGCTGGCGACGATTCTGGGTAACCTGCGTCTCTACGGTGGATTGGTCCAGGAGCGCTCCGGCCGCAAGGTGCTGGTCCTTAAGCCGCCCTGGTCGGCACAGCTGTTCCCGCTGTTGATGATGCTGGGCGAGATGATCCTCATCGGTGCCCTCGTGGTCAGCATCGTCATCGCCACCATCGCCAGCGATGTGTTCGGTAACCCCATCTCGGCCATCGACGGCGCCGAGTCCGGCTCCGGTCTGCTAGGTGACTTGCAGACGGTGAAGACGTACAGCGCCTGGTTGCAGGCGTTAGCCATGACCGGCCTGGCTGTGGTGCTTACCGGAATAGTGCTGGCGCTGTACACGATCGCACAAGTGTTGCGCTTTCAGCACAGCCGTATCGCTGAGATGGCGCAGGGAGCCGAATAGGCGGAGCTCGTCTGCGGTTGGATTGGTTGGCGCCCGCTGCTATCGGGTAGTGGGCGCCAACCGCTGAGATCAACATTAGAAACGCTACAGCGTTTCGGAGGGGGAGATACCATGGAGTTCGAACCGGGTTGGGCCATTCTGGCGGGCCTTAGCGGCGGCGCGGTGATGGCCGTCATTTTGTATATGGGCATCGTCATGATGCCTCAGCAGATGAAGATGAACCTGTTCATGATGCTGGGATCGATGATGCTGCCCGTGGGTGCGGGGGCGTTCGTGATGGGCGCAATGGTACACGCCGGCATGAGCGTCGTCTTTGGCCTGATCCACGGCGGCGTCTTCGCTGCCCTGGACATAGATTCCGCCTGGGCGGCCTGGGGGCTGCTATTCGGAGTGGCGCACTGGGCGGTGGTAGGCATGGCGTTGGGGATGATGCCCATGATGCATCCGCGCATGCGCAGCGGCGAGATCGACGAGCCGGGTTTCTACGCCCTACGCTACCCGCCGATGACGGCGATGGGCTTCCTGATGCTGCACCTCGTCTTCGGCGCGATAGTGGGAGCGCTGTACGGCGCCTGGGCCGCCTAGCAGGAGCGCCTGTCTCCCTTTTGTGCTCTCCAGACAGCATGACGCCGCGGGAATGTCTGGGGAGGCAAACAGCCCCGCGGCGTCTATCTGCCCGTTGCGGGCAGACCTGTCCCCACTCGTGGTGGGGACGTTCGTGCTAGCAGTCAAGCTGCGTTGGTCCTACCCTATGAGACCCTCC
>CBDURB010000203.1:0-3834 GCA_965369585.1 uncultured bacterium | reverse complement strand
GAGGAGCACCGCTTGCCAAGACGACGAACACCGAACCCAGCAGGGGAAGCCGCTACCGAGGCCGCCCCTTCCGCCCCTTCGACAGGCTCCCTGGCCGGGCAGGCAGGGCAGGGCCTGGATTTCCTGTTCCACCCCCGCTCCGTGGCCGTCGCCGGCGCCTCGCCGCCGCAGCCCGGCTTCGGCGGTATGGGTTCCGGCTTCGTCATCTCCCTCCAGGAGATGGGCTGTCCCGCCGTCTACCCCGTCAACCCCCACCACGAGGAGATCGAGGGGCTCAAGTGCTACCCCAGCCTCCTCGACATCGAAGGTCCCGTCGACCACGTCATCTCCAGCGTCCCCGCCCGCGTCGTCCCGTCCCTCATCGACGACTGCATCGCCAAGGGCGTCAAGTCCATCCACTTCTTCACCGCCGGCTTCAGCGAGACCGGCGACGAGGAGCTGGCGAAGCTGGAGGCGCAGGTCGTGCGGCGGGCCGTAGATGCCGGGCTGCGCGTCCTCGGCCCAAACTGCATGGGTCTGTACGTCCCCCGGTCGGGCCTCTCCTTCATGCCCGGCTTCCCCACGGAACCGGGCCCGGTCGCCTTCATCTCCCAGAGCGGCGGTAACGCCGCCGACATGATCTTCAACTCCGCGCCGCGGGGCATCCGCTACTCCAAGGTCGTGAGCTACGGCAACGCCGCTGACATCGACGAGAGCGAGCTGCTGGAGTACCTGGCAGACGACCCTGAAGGCGAGATCATCTGCGCCTACATCGAAGGCGTCAAGGACGGTCGACTCTTCTTCCAGGCGATACGCCGTGCCGCCGCCGCCAAGCCGGTCATCGTCCTCAAGGGCGGCCGCACGGACGCCGGCACGCGGGCCGTGCACTCGCACACCGGCTCGTTGGCAGGCTCGATGAACGTGTTCGATGCCCTGCTTCGTCAGGTGGGCGCCGTGCGCGCCGATAGCGTGGAAGAGATGGCCGATCTGGCGGTGGCGTTCCGCTGGGCGGGTACCCTCGCCGGCCCCGGCGTAGCCGTGGTCGGCGGCGGCGGTGGCTTCAGCGTCTTCGCCGCCGACGAGCTGGACGAGGCCGGCCTGAGCTGCCCCGTCCTGCCGCGGGCCACCCAGAATGCGCTGCGGGAGTTCACGCCCGCCGCCGGAACCAGCGTGCGCAACCCGGTTGACACAATCGCCATCTTCGACCCCTCCAAGCTGCGCGACACCGTAAGGGTCGTCGGCTCAGCGGAGAACATCCACGCCGTGATGTTCCACATCAGCTTCAGCTTCGGCGGCTGGCGCCGCTCCGCCCGCTGGTTCAACCCGGAGACCTACCGCGAGAAGGCGGCGGAGGCGCTGGTGGAGGCGCGACAGGCCTGCGGCGTGCCGGTGGTGGTGGTTCTGAGACCGCCCCTGAACGTGGAGTCCATGGAGCAAGCGGTGGCGTTCCAGGAGCTCTGCTGGCGGGCGGACATCCCGGTATTCCCCAGCATCCCTCGCGCCGCCAACGCCCTGGCCAAGCTGCTGCGCTGGCGGCAGGCGCGCGAAGACGCCTAGCGCCGCCCGAACTGCCGCGCCAGCAGCTCCGCGCTCATGTGGATCATCGTCGGCCGCCCGTGCGGGCAGGTGTTCGGCGCCTCCGACCTCTCGAGCTGAGTCACCAGCTCCCGCATCTCCTCCTGACTCAGCGTCTTGCCGGCGCGGATCGCGCCGTGACACGCCAGCGACATCGCCACCCGGTCGCGACGGTCCCCTTCTCCCTCCTCCAGCATCAGGTCCAGAAACGACGCCACCGCCTGCCGCGGATCGCCGAGCCCGTCTGGGGACCCAGCCAGCGAGGCGGGCAGCGCCCGCACCAGGTAAGCATCTTCGCCGAACGGCTCGACAGCGAAGCCGTGCTCCCGCAGCAGCTCCTCCTGCTCCGCCATCAGCGCCCGCCGCGGCGGCGATAGCTCCAGCGCCAGCGGCTCCAGCAGCGCCTGCACCTCCGGCGCCCGCTCCAGCCGTTGACGGCAGAAGCGCTCGTAGAGGACGCGCTCGTGGGCCGCGTGCTGGTCGATGAGGTACATCCCATCGGGACCCTCAGCGATGACGTAGGTGCTGCCGAACTGACCGATGACCCGCAGCGCGGGCAGCGTCTCGGCCGGCGTCGAAA
This sequence comes from uncultured bacterium, assembly GCA_965369585.1. GTDB lineage: Bacteria > Chloroflexota > Dehalococcoidia > SM23-28-2 > RBG-16-64-32 > JADFNQ01. The sequence continues at coordinate 1,700 of CBDURB010000203.1, read as the reverse complement.
GGCCGGTCGCCGCCAACGGCTCGGCGGGCCCCGCCTCCGCCTGTCGTCGCTCCAGGGCGCGGGCGTGCTCCCATAGAGGAGGCGCCGACGGTTGAGGGGAAAGGCCGAACGGCGCTGTCGGGGCTGCCGTCGCCACCGCTACCGGGGCCGTCTCCAGTAGAGCGGTCCGCACCGCCCGCTGCACCGCCCCGAACACCGCCGACTCGTCGCGGAAGCGCACCTCCGCCTTCGTCGGGTGCACGTTAACGTCCACCTCCTCCAACGGCAAGCGCAGGTGAAGCACGGCGATCGGGTAGCGGCCCACCATCAGCAACCCCCTGTACGCCTCCTCCACCGCATAGGCCAGCCGCCGGCTCTGGATCCAGCGCCCGTTCACGAACAGGCTCACGTAGCCGCGGCCGGCGCGGCTCACCTGCGGCGCCGCCGCCAGACCATCGACGGCTACCGACCCGTCGCCGGGCCGGACGAGGAGCATCGCCGCCGCGACATCGGCGCCGTAGACGGCCGCGATCGCGTCTCTCAGCTCCCCGTTGCCGTCCGTCAGCAGGCTCTGCCGTCCATCCAAAGTGAGCGCCAAGCGCACCGTCGGGTAAGCGAGCGCGTAGTGGCTGACCACGGACGCTATATGGTTCGCCTCCGTCGACGGAGAGCGCAGGAACTTGCGGCGTGCCGGCTGGCGAGCGAACAGTTGACTGACGCTAACGCTCGTGCCGGCGGGAGCTCCTCGCTCGCCGCGCTCCACGACCGCTCCCCCGTCCAGGCGCACGTAGGCCGCCGACTGCGCGTCCGCAGGCCGCGACACCATCTCCACCTCCGCCATGGCGGCGATCGCCGGCAGCGCCTCGCCGCGGAATCCCAGCGTGGTGATATGCAGCAGTTCGTCGTCGGTGAGCTTGCTGGTGGCGTGCCGCGCGAACGCCAGCTCCAGATCCTCGGAGGCCAAGCCGCAGCCATCGTCCGTCACGCGGATCAGCTCCTGGCCGCCACCGCTGACCTCAACCGTGATGGCGCTGGCACCCGCGTCCAGAGCGTTCTCCACCAGCTCCTTGACCACGGAGGCAGGCCGCTCCACCACCTCGCCGGCGGCGATCTTGGCGGCGGTTTCAGGGGTGAGGACGCGGATCGTCAAGTGGTACCTATCCTGTCCGCTTTGCGGACTCTCCGAGCTCGGAGTCCGATCCCTGTCGGACCGATGCTCTCCGCCCGGCGGAGTCCGGTGCTTCGCTCGGACCGCTCGGAGAGCCTATCGAATGGCTTCTGGCGGCATTCTAGCACACCCGTTCCCGGCGGAGAACACACTATCGCCGCCCTTTAGGCGGCTACCGCCGCCGACGCCTTGGCGAAGACGATCCTCTCCACGATGGCCTGGCACTCACCCTCCACCTGCTGACCCCCGGTTACCAGCCTGCCGTTCCGGTCAGTGTACTCAGGGATGATGTAGAACCGGGCGCAGGTAGCCCGCCACTCAGGATAGTAGCGCAGCCAGAACGATCCCCTGTAGGTCAGCTGGTGGTAGTCATCCACCGGATGGGTAGCATCATCCGGCACCCGCCCATGGCCGGCCTCAGATCGCCAGTGCCTGTCGCGGCTGCTACCGCGATGATAGGCGGACCAGGTATCGGCCTTGCCGTCCAGCCTCCACCACCGCTCACCGTGCCTGTCGATCTCGGTGGCCGTCATATCGCCGGCGAGCCTCACCC
>CBDURB010000202.1:0-3858 GCA_965369585.1 uncultured bacterium | reverse complement strand
AGAGCTGCTAAACGCGCTCTTATCCCCCCCCTGATGTAACATAGAAGAACTAACTAACAAGCTAAGAGTCTCCGTTCTTCGTCAGCGGCCGGATGAGAGCAACGCGCAGTCGTTCTTCCGGCGCTTCGTCAAGGCCGGGTATGAGTTCAGCCCAGAACAGTTCGGGCCAGAGTTCTTTGAGTGCCCGCTGTAGAGAGCGAATCTCGTCTAGCGTCGCAGCGGGGTTTGTGCCGATCGCCTCACCTGCTGTCATCTTCCTTTTCCTCCAGTGGCAGGATGATGATGCGGACGCGCTGGCCGTCTTTGAGGCCGAGTAGCTCTTTGTAGTCCAGTGCGGCCAGTTCGTCGGTGAAGAATCCGTCGTGGACGCCTAGGTCGCCCCTGAAGTACCTTGCTTCCACGATCTCCGCGCCCCAGAGGCCGGGGATGGCTGCTCGGACGGTGCGCATACACTCACCGAATGCAGATGAGGCAGCATGTGCGCCCGGGGTCATAGAGTCGTGCCCAGCATTGTAAGCCGCATCTGAGACGGCCCGCTCGATCACTTTCCCAACCGTCTTTCTCTCACTCATCCTTCTCCTCCAGTGCGCGGCGGGCGATGTTTTCTATGGCGTCGTCGAAGCGGTCGTAGTGGACATCCTCCAGTGCCACGTCCTCTCGGGCGAGCCTGAAGATAAGCCGGAGTGCCGTTTCGAGCTTCAATTCGCGGTCGCTCGGCTGGTGGTCGAGTTCTGCGGCCGCCTTGCGCGGCGGTACGAGGATCTTGATGTGGTTGCCAACGGTGCCGAGGCACCTGTCTCCGACGAAGAAAGTGAGGCGGCAGATGCCGTGGTTGAAGTTGATTGGCCCCTCTACGATCTCATAGTTTCCGTAGTCGCGGAGGGCGGCACGCCAGCCAGCATCAAAGGCTCGGTCTTCGTTCGGCGGCCCGCTCACTGGAAAGGCTGCCGAGCGCCGTGTTAGTGCCTCCATCTCTTCCCTGAGCGTAGGCATCTACTACTCCTTTCAGCTTCGGCGTTTATTGGCGCAAGCCCTCGTAAAACCAGACAGCGCCCGCGAGAAGAGCAACCGTGCCGATGCCCCATCCGACGAACCATGAAAAGGGACCGCTCATCTGAATCCCAATCGTGACATACGTAAAGCCCGCGATTGTGAGAGCCACCAGGCCCAGAAACATCCACGCGAGGCGCCCAATCCAGTTCATCATTCATCCTCCAGGAACTCTACTGTGATACGGGCGCGGCGGGGCTTGCCGATTGCATGGACTACCACGCTCCAGAGAAGACTGTCTGGCGAGATGTATTCTGCTTGACCAATCGGATCGTCGCCGTCGAATGCTTGGGACCAGCCCGGCCAGGGATCGGGTCCGCGCATGACCGGATATTCAGAAGTCAAGAGGCCGCGTGTTATGGGGCCAGCAAGCCTTTGGCCGCATTCGCTACAGCGCGTCGGTTTGGGGTTGTGCGTCACCCAGCACTCAATCACCACTGGCTTCGGCATCTAGTCCTCCCTGCGCGCGCTCGCGCCTAGCCAAAGGAAACGGGACTCCTAATCTATCGGCGGAAGCAATACCGCTATCCGCTGGAGATACTTGCCGAGTGGAACAGCGGCTCCATCGTCTTCTTCAATGACGATCCAGAGTTCGCATTCGCGGTCTTCGCCCGTCCATGCGACAGTTTTCAGTAATCCCTGTACTAATCGCCACTTGCCGTAATCGGTACGTAGGTCTGTGTTGCCCTGTGGATCCTTGGTGTAGCGGTCGTTTAGTGTAATGCACGGGGGGTTATCCATCTTGCCTCCTAATCTATCAGGGCGTGGGTAGCTAGCACGGGGTGGTCGGCATCCACTCCTGCGATCCAACCCACCTACACGGTATCACCCCTCGCCCGCCCCCAATCCTATCCTATCACCAGTGCCCAGAAGGTGGCTGCTGCGAGCGCGCCGCATCCCCAAACCAGCATGCCAGCCCGCGTGCGTGCAGGGTCTTCAACCTTCAAGAGCATCAATGTTGCCACCACTGCCAGAAACACCAGTACGTTCATGGTCGATCCTCCACTTTCAGCCACCGATCACTGTCCCTAACGACCAGATAGTTGCAGACCACCACGAACACGCCGGTCGAATCGAAGTAGGCAAGTAGCAGGCGGCCGCTGCCGTCGCGGCGCATTGACCAGAGCGTGTCGCCGCGTGCATAGACGTGGCGCGGACCTACCCTGTTCGGCGTCGCCAGAGGCAGGTGGAGGGTCTTTTTCGGACGGGACGTGTCCGCCGGAGGGTCCCGCCCGCAGGCCGCGCCCAGCAGCGCCGCGCACAGCAGTATCACTACGATTCTACCCATATGGAGAGTCCTCACGCGGTGATCCCTAGACGTTTCAGCTTGCGGTCTATCCGCCGCATCGCGTCACGGTCGCGCCGGTATGAGAGAAGAGGATCCCCGAATGCACGGACGGTCATCGCAAGTTCGATGGCGTAGCGGAGTGCGCTGGCCTCTAGGCGTGACAGCCCAATCACGAGCTGGCCCTTGTAGACAGGTAGCTTCACAAGAGACTCCTTAATCGACGAGATCCGCAAGCCGAAACGCCCAGCAGACAGATGCGGTAAAAGCACTTATCCAGAAGTACTGTGGTTCCCAGCGGACAAGACAGCGAACGGCGGCGAATGTCCAGAGGATGGCACAGAAGAAGATCAGGACGAGGATCACAAGAGACTCCTTTCACATGCTAGGGGTGATCACCGGAGGCTCTAGGGCCTTGCAGAGATTCGCTGCAAGCGGGCTGCCCGTGTTCGCTTTCGGGGATCCCATGTGGTCACCACGCTGGGGCGGACGGCTGGCCTGTGCCCTTGCAGGCAATGGTGGGTCTTCCCGAAGGAAGCCTCGATCAGCCCGTCGTCGAGAGCTGCGCGAGTCCGAATCCCCGCACCGCCCGCCCTGGTGTCGGTTCCGCTGTAGTTACTATCGTTCCTGACGTGCGCGCTCGCCGACCGGCACGAAGTGATCGGGATAGAACTCGATCCGGAAGGTCGTGTCAAGGTGGTTGGCCATTACTCCCTGGACTACATTCAGGCGACGCTGAAGTTCTCGTAGGACCTCCAGGTCGTCGCCAGCAAGCACGCCAACGTCTATTTCTAGCCACCATGACCTTTCGTCCCCTCTTCTGACCTCTTTGAAGCTTGTCACAGAACACCTCCCTTGGAGAAGAGACTCCTTTCACATGCACCCCGGCATGGATCGTTCCATGTTCGGTGGTGGGTGTGCCTCGAACCCTGATGCCGTTGCCTGTTCCGTACGTGCCCGTGACGCCACGTTCTCGGCGTGGGGCACCAATGACCCTGCCTCGACGTTTGAGGGGCCTTGGAGAGCCGCTATGGAGCTTAGGGCCGTCGGCGCTTGCTCGCCTGCAAGCTACGCCTCCGGCCCCGCTCCCGCTCACGAGCCCAGCAACCACGGGCACCGACGCTCAACCATCGCTGTGAAGTCTCTCACCCAAGCATTCCACTTCCACGAACCTCGCAGAAACAGTGCCCGCCGTACCCTTCCTATGTGCAATAGAGCCTCCATCATACCTCCCCTGCTCACGTGACCAGCCTACCCGACCAGCCCGTATCCGTCAAGCAGAATCTCACACATCACAGCCCATCACAAGGCTCTAGCCTGTTCAACTATTGCACAGCCCTGGCCTGACCTTGCCCTGTTCAACATTTGCACAGGGTGGTTACTTGGCACGGGATATGCTACTGTAACCTGGCATGGTACTTGCACTTGCAGACCCTTGAAAGATTCTTCCAACGCCCTCAGATTCTTCTTGACACTGGTACTATGGGGCTGTACAATGGTACTAGTGGGATGAGAGACGGACC
>CBDURB010000201.1:0-3894 GCA_965369585.1 uncultured bacterium | reverse complement strand
GATCAGCGCGAGGCCGGCGGGCTCCCGGCCCGGGTGGGAGCGGGTCTCGTAGACGGGCCCGGCGATGATATAGTCGACGCCCTCCGCTTCGGCGCGGCGGGCGGCCTTCAGAGAATGGACCGACCGGCCAATAAGGAAGCTGCGTCGCGGCCGCTCAACGGGCGGCAGGTCCTCCGGCAGGTGGACGCCATCGGCCTCCGCGGCCAGGGCCACCGCCAGCGGACCGTTGACCAGCAACAGCGCCTGCCCCTCCGTCGCCGGGCGAAGACGTCGGGCCAGCGGTAGAAGCTCTTCGGATGGCATATCCTTCTCGCGGAGCTGTACGGCGTCAACCCCACCTGCCACGGCGGCCTCAACGGCGGCCACTAGGCCGTCCACGCCGTCGCACAGGGAGCGGTCGCTGACCAGCATTAGGCAGGGACGGGACAGTGCCATCTAGGACGCGGTGGGCCGCGCCACGCCCTCGACTGGGCTGGAGGCCTGGGCGAGACCTTTGCGGGGGATGCGGCCAGCCAGGCAGGCCTGGCGACCGGCCTCCACGCCCTTGCGGAACGCCTCCGCCATAGCTACGGGGTCGCTGGCCTGGGCGATTGCGGTGTTCACCAGAACCGCGTCGGCGCCGACCTCCATAGCCAGGGAGGCGTCGGACGGGGCGCCCAGCCCGGCGTCGACGACGACGGGCACACCGGCGTTCTCGACGATGATCTGTATCTCCTCCAGGGTGAAGATGCCGCGCCCGGAGCCGATAGGGGAGCCGAGGGGCATCACGGTGGCGCAGCCGATCTCCTCCAGCCGTCTCGCCAGGACTGGGTCGGCGTGGATGTAGGGGAGGACGGTGAACCCCTCGTCGATGAGGGTACGGGCCGCCTCCAGCGTCCCCACGGGGTCGGGCAGGAGATAGCTGGAGTCCGGAATCACCTCCAGCTTCAGCCAGTTGGAGCCCGTCACCTCGCGGGCCAGCCGGGCCGTGAACAGCGCCTCGTCCACCGTGCGGCAGCCGGCGGTGTTGGGGAGGATGGTGTAGCGCTGCCAGTCCAGGTAGTCCATCAGGTTGGGCTCGCCCGGACGGGCGCCCGTCTGGGCGTCCGGCTTGACTCGCCCGTCTGGGTCAAGGGGCAGGCGGCGGATCGCCACGGTGACGATCTCGGCGCCGGAGGCGTCGATAGCGTCCCGCATCTCCTCCATGCTGCGGTGCTTGCCGGTGCCGGCGATAAGGCGGGAGCGGAACGTCTTGCCGGCGATGGTCAGGGGGTCGCTGGTCATGTCTTGGCCTGCTTCCTGCGGATCGTCTTCCGAGGGGTGCTCCCATCCGGCCCCGGCGCGCCCGCCTTGGACGTAATCATCGGCCGCGCGTCCGTATGGACGATCAGCTCGAACACGTCCGGACGCGCGTAATGGCCGGCCACGTCCAATATCCACTTGGCGCCGCTCAGCCGCGTGGGGTCGACCTCCGCGTACAGGATGCCATCTTCGTTGTGAAGCGGGCCGGCGACGAACTGCCCGTTCGGGTCGACGATAACGCTGTCGCCACCGTTGATCCACTCGCCCGCGCGCTTGTAGAAGGGCCGGAGCGATTCAGCCCTCTCGACGACATCGGCCTTGCGGATGGCCATGCAGCATCCCACGACGTACATCCGCCCTTCCTTGGCGATGTGCCTCAGCGTGGAGAGCCAGGGCTCGCCCTGATCCCAGGTCGCCGCGACATAGACCTGCGTGCCCCAGGCGTACATCGCGTAGCGCGCCAGGGGCATGTAGTTCTCCCAGCAGATCAGCCCGCCCAGCTTCCCGAACGGCGTATCGTACACCTCCAGCGTGCTGCCATCGCCCTGCGCCCACACCAGACGTTCACCGCCCGTGGGCACAAGCTTGCGGTGCTTGCCAAGGATACTCCCCTGGGCGTCTATGTAGAGCAACGTGTTGTAGAGGCTGCCCCCGCTCGCCTCAGTGTTGCGCTCCGTCATGCCCATGACCACGTGCGCCTTAGCGCGCTTGGCAGCCTGGCACAGCCGTTGCGTGGCGGCGCTGGGGATCTCGACGGCGTTGTCCAGCAGCCGAGCGTACATCTCGTTGAGCAGACCTACTTGGCCCGGCGGAACCGCCCACACCCAATCGGGATAAGCGGGGACAAACGACTCGGGGAACACGATGAGACAAGCGCCGTTGCGCCCCGCCTCCGCGATCAATCCGCAGGCCTTGTCGATGGTGGCGTCCCGCTCCAGATACACGGGCGTCGCCTGCACGGCAGCGATCTTGAAGCTGTTACCGGCGGACGGCATCTGTCACTTCTTCTTGTCTATCAGGTCCAGCGCTTCGGCGTGGACACGCTTCGGGCGCTCCTCACCAAGATGGCGAGAGATCTGCATGGAGCAGAACTTCGGGCCGCACATGGAGCAGAACTCGGCGTGCTTGAACACGTCGTGGCCCAGCGTCTCGTCGTGCATCCGGCGGGCGGTATCGGGATCCAGGGATAGCTCGAACTGCTTCTCCCAGTCGAAGTTGTAGCGCGCCTTCGATAGCTCATCGTCCCGCTGACGGGCACCGGGGTGGCCGCGGGCGATATCGGCGGCGTGGGCGGCGATCTTGTAGGCGATGACGCCCTGCTTGACGTCCTCCAGATCGGGCAGGCCCAGGTGCTCCTTGGGGGTGACGTAGCAAAGCAAAGAGGCGCCGTACCAGCCGATCATCGCCGCGCCTATGGCCGAGGTGATGTGGTCGTAGCCGGGGGCGATGTCCGTCACCAGCGGACCGAGGGTGTAGAACGGGGCCTCCTGACACCACTCCTGCTGCTTCTGGACGTTCATCTCAAGCTGGTCCATGGGGACGTGGCCCGGCCCTTCGATCATCACCTGGCAGCCGCGCTCCCGCGCCCTCTGAGTCAGCTCGCCCAGGGTGCGCAGCTCCGCGAACTGAGCCTCATCGGAAGCGTCGGCGAGGCAACCGGGGCGGAGACCGTCACCCAGGGAGAACGTCACGTCGTAGCGGCGGAAGATGTCGCAGATGTCGTCGAAGCGCTCGTACATCGGGTTCTGCTTGTGGTGATAGAACATCCACTGGGCCATGAGGGCGCCGCCGCGGGAGACGATGCCGGTGATGCGCTCCGTGGTCAACGGCAGGTACTCCAGGAGGACGCCGGCGTGGATCGTCTGGTAGTCCGTGCCCTGCTTGGCCTGGTGCTCGATCATCTCCACGAAGTCGTCCGGGGTGAGGTCCTCGACACGGTCGACCTTGGTGACGACCTGGTAGATGGGAACCGTGCCGATGGGGACGGTGGAGTTGTCGATGATCGCCTTGCGGATACTGTCGATGTCGCCGCCGGTGGAGAGGTCCATGACGGTATCGGCGCCGTGATGGACGGCGTTGTGGAGCTTCTCCACCTCCTGGTCGATGTTGGAGGTGACGGCGGAGTTGCCGATGTTGGCGTTGATCTTGACCGTACAGGCCTTACCAATGCCCATCGGGTCCAGACGCCCAGCGAGGTGCCGGACGTTGGCCGTGATCACCATACGGCCGCGGGCCACCTCCTCCCGGACCACCTCGGGCGGTAGCTCCTCCCTCTCCGCTACGCGGCGCATGGCGTCCGTGATGACGCCCTGGCCAGCGTGCTCCATCTGCGTGACAGGCTTGCTGCCGTTGCCGCCCATGCCTGTGCTCCCTTCTAGACCCGCCTGAGGCGGGCCGGAACGAAAAACGCCGCTGAGCCTTGCCAGCGGCGTTCGCCATTCGGGCGTTATCCCTGCGCTGGCATTACCCAGGTCAGGTTCCTGCGGTCGCCCCGATCGGTCGGGGCCTCTCAGCCCGGCCTGCCCCGACTGAATCGAGGCTACCGAGCTCCCGCTATGGTATTCGGTTCAGGCTCAGGGTAGCATCGCCCCAGGGGAGCGTCAACCGGAGGCC
>CBDURB010000200.1:0-3920 GCA_965369585.1 uncultured bacterium | reverse complement strand
CGCCGATGACCCCTCCATGACCATGGAGATGGTCATCAATAGAGCGGCGGAAATGGGCGCCGGCAGCCGCGCCGGCTTCGGCAACATGATCCCGCCCGCCTTCCTCTGGTACCACCAGTTCGGTTACAAGGAGCGCTGGAACCGGAAGGACTGGGCCGACCCCAGCATGAAGCGCACCTTCGACGAGTACTACCAGGAGGCGATGGATAAGGGTTGGTGGGACAGGGGGATAGCCAAGGTCTGGGAGGACGTGGAGCCTCGCGTCCTCGTTGAGGCCGGCGGTAACATGTTACGTCGCCAACGCGGCGGCCAGGAGATGCTGCTGGAGCATCTGTGGCCAAAGCTCAAGATGATCGTCTCCATCGACTACCGCATCAACACCACCGGCCTCTACTCGGACTACATCCTGCCTGCCGCCCAGCACTACGAAAAGATGGGTACCGGCATGCCCTCTTGCCACCACCTGAACTACGTCCTCATCGACAAGGCCGTCGACCCGCCCGACGAGGCGCAGTCAGACCGTCAGATCGGTATCATGCTGGTGGAGAAGCTGGAGGAGAGGGCCAAGGCCCGCGGCCTGAACGAGTTCTCCAACCGCATGGGTCAGACGATGAAGCTGGACGGGTTCGTGGACGACCACACCCTGAATGGGGCAATCCGCGACGACGAGGCCTTCTACGAGGAGTCGATCAAGGACAACGCAACCTATGGCATCCTGCCGGAGGGCACCACCCTGGAGACGCTGCGGGAGAAGGGCACCGTGCGCTGGACCGGCTGGGGGTTCGTCGGCATGGGCCTGGCTCAGGCCTCCACCATTGAGCCGGACAAGACCCACAACCCGTTCCGCTGGCACACCGAGGAGAAACAACCCTACCCCACCCTCACACGCCGCGCCCAGTTCTACATCGACCACGAGTGGTTCCTGGAGGGGGGCGAGGAGCTCCCCGTCCACAAGGAGAACCCCAACCACGGCGGCGACCGCCAGTTCCTCCTCACCAGCGGCCACCCCCGCTGGAGCATCCACTCCATGAACATGACCAACAACATCATCCAAAACACTCACCGCGGCGAGCCCTTCATCTTCGTGAACCCGAAGGACGCCAAGAAGAAGGGCATTGAGAACGGCGAACAGGTAAAGGTCGTCAACGACGCCGGCCACCTGAACATCTCGGTGAAGCTGTCGCCTTCGGTGCGGCCGGGCCAGGTGATCCTGTACAACGGCTTCGAGCCGTACCAGCACAAGGAATGGTTCAGCCAGTCCGACATCGAGCCCGGTATAGTCAAGTGGTTGCACATGGCGGGCGGCTACGGCCACCTCACCTACCGGCCCTGGCACTGGCAGCCGATCCCAATAGACCGCGGTATCGGCGTAGACGTAGAGAAGCTGCCCTCAGCGGCGAAGGTTAAGTAAGGGGGAGCAGAAAAATGGCAACAAAGAAAGAGAAGGTCGCTTCCCAACGCCAGCTGGCCTGGGTGTTCGATCTCAACAAGTGCATCGGCTGCCAGACCTGCTCCGTCGCCTGCAAGGTACTCTGGACCGAAGAGGAGAAGCCGGGCACGGAGCAGATGTGGTGGATGACGGTCAACACCCAGCCGGGCCGCGGCAGCCCGCGCGACTGGGAGAAGATGGGCGGCGGCTACAACGGCAGCAAGCCCAAACTGGGCCATCTTCCCACCAGCGAGGAGTTCGGCGGCGGCTGGGACTACAACTATGATGAAGTCCTGCGCGGCGGCAAGGGCCGCAGCGTCCACCTTACCCGTAAGAATGATCTCCCACGCGCCACAGACGGCGCTCGCTGGGGCCCCAACTGGGACGAGGACGAGGGCGGCGGCGAATGGCCCAACCCCTACTACTTCTACCTCCCCCGCCTCTGCAACCACTGCTCACAGCCCGCCTGCGTGGAGGCCTGCCCCAACGATGCTATGTTCAAGCGCAAAGAGGACGGGCTGGTCCTGCGCGACGAGGATAAATGCAAGGGCGCTCAGAAGTGCGCCCAGGCCTGCCCCTACAAGAAGATCTACTTCAATAAGATGCGCAACGTCAGCCAGCACTGCATCGGCTGCTTCCCTCGCATCGAGAAAGGCGTCGCCCCGGCCTGCGTGCGTCAGTGTCCCGGCCGCGCCGCCTGGGTCGGCTTCCTGGACGACAAATCCAGCCCCGTGTCGCGTTTCATCAACGAGTGGAAGGTTGCGCTGCCACTACACCCGGAGTTCGGCACCCACCCCAACGTCTACTACGTACCGCCGCTGGCCCCGGCGCCCCTGAAGCCCGACGGCAGCGCTAACGAGGGCGCCTCGCGCATCCCGCCGGGCTACCTGGAATCGCTGTTTGGGAAGGATGTTCACCGCGCCCTGGACACGCTCAAGCAAGAGATGGCAAAGAAGCGCAACGGCAAAGACTCCGCGCTGATGGACGCTCTCATCATGTACGAATGGAACGAGGCCCTGGGGCCGTACGCTAAGGACCCAGCTGAGATCGTCTGGAAGTAACCCCGCGGAGCGTTCAGCGCCGGCGTAGACCCGCTTAGCTGGCTACTGCCAGCGGAACAGCCGTATTGACAGCACGAACCCGCCGGCGATCCAGGCCGCAAGCACCGTCCACATCAGCCACAGGTCGCCCGGGCCGCCGCCGTGGTTCACCACCTCGCGCAGGGCATCATTGAGGTGCGTCAGGGGGATCACGTTTACAACGGGTAGAAGGGCGGCCGGGGGATCCAGCGGGAAATACGACCCGCCCAGGAAGATCATCGGGAAGGCCACCAGGTTTATCACGGCATTGACCGAGGTCACCGTCCTCAGCAGACTGGCGATGACGTAGCCGACGGATAGCATGGCTAGTATGCCGAGTATGACCGTCAGCGCCAGCCAGAGATAGCTGCCTGTAACCTCAACATCGAATATCAGGAAGCCCATGGAAAGGATGATGACCGTCTGCGTCAGCGAGATCAGGGCGAAGGAGACGGCCTGGCTGGCGATCAGGATGCCCGGCGATAAGGGCGTCACGCCCAGCCGCCGGAGGATCCCCTGCTCCCGCCAGGTGACTAGCAGGAAGCCCACCCCCAGGTTCACCCACATTATCATCATCCCCACCATCCCCGGCGTCAGGAAGTCTATAAAGCGCACGTTCTTAGTGGCTACCGCCTTCTTCTCCACTCGCACTGCGCTTGTTTGCCCCAGTACGCGAACGTTGTAGTCGTCCACCACCGCATCCACCGTGCTGGTGACGTAGCCGATTTGTATCGGGTCGGAGTTATCGTAGTAGACCAGCAGCGAAGCATCGCCCTCGTTCAGACCAGCCCCAAACCCGCGTGGGACGATCACTACCGCTCCCCGGTCTCCCTGCTCAAGGGACTCCAGTTCGTCCTCCTGCGAGCCTTGCTTCAACTCAACGTTCTCGAGCTGGTCGAAGGTCTGTACCAGCGCCTGCGAGGACTCCGTCCGGTCCTCGTCTACCACCGCCAGTTCGAACGTCTGGGTGTCAAAATTGAACATCCATCCAAAGACCGCCATCGAGAGAATTGCCATCATGATGCTGGAAAGCCAGAACCCGGTGTTGCGCCGGAGCATCGTCGCCTGCGAGACGACGAGCTGAAGAAATGCACCCCCACTCATCGCTAGTCCCTCAGCCTCCGCCCGGTCAGCGAGATGAACACATCCTCCAGGGTGGCGGTGCGCACCTGCAGGCCCTGCACCCTCTCACCACCGTCATCCGTAACGCCCATAAGGCCGGTTAGCGTGGCCGGTACGTCGTTGGTTAACAGAAAGTTACTTCCGTCCTCGCTGCGCACGTCACGCACGGCGGGCAGAGCCAACAGACGCTCCCTCCCCACCGATCCTGCGAAGCTGCACTCTACCGTGTTGTCGACAGCCAAGCCCCGGATCAGCTGACGCGGCGTATCCAGGGCCATGATCCGGCCCTG
>CBDURB010000199.1:0-3943 GCA_965369585.1 uncultured bacterium | reverse complement strand
CAGCGACCGAAGGGCGTATGCTCCACTGGTTCACTCCGCGGCGGGACTGAGCCCTTTGCCAAGCCGGGCCCTGGCCAAGGAGATCGTCCGCTTCGATATTCACCAGCGGCTGCAGCACTTTCTGATGCTGGCCAGCTTCCTTGCGCTGGCCTTCACCGGCCTCCCCCAAAAATTCCCTGACTGGGAGGCCAGCCAGTGGCTCATCGGCATGTGGGGTGGCCTGGACACCGCCCGCACCATCCATCGCGGCGCCGGGCTAGTCCTGATCGTAGACTGCATGTACCACTTGGGGTATGTCGCCTACGGCACCGCCGTCTTGAAGAGGAGTCTACCTATCGGGATGATCCCCACCCCCAAAGATGTGCTCGACTTTTTCCAGGATCTGCTGTATTGGTTTGGACGCTCCTCAGAGAAGCCCCAGTTTGGCCGCTTCAGCTATCGGGAGAAGTTCGACTACTGGGCGATCTTCTGGGGAATGCCGGTCATGGCCCTCTCCGGCCTCTTCTTGATGTTCCCCGTGCTGGTTTCGAAACTCCTCCCCAGCGACGCCGTATCGGTGGCCCTGGTGGCCCACAGCGATGAAGCGATCTTGGCCGTGCTGTGGATATTCATAGTGCACTTCTTCTTCGTTCACCTGAACCCGCGCTTCTTCCCCCTGAACCGGGCGATGTTTACGGGCAAGATGCCACGCCGACTCTATGCCGAGGAGCACCCTCTGGAGCTGGCAGCGCTGGATGTGGCACAGGGGCCCGGGACAGGGAGCGACGGCGACCCTGACGACGAGAGGGCCAGAGAAGGTAAGTGAAGCGAGCGACCGATGTGTCACAGCGCAGCCAAAGGCTGGCGCCGTCTTGGCTTCCCTAGCGACCGCAGGACAACGCGGACCCTGCCACTCCTGCGTTGCCGCGCCGCCGTCGCTACCTGCCCTTGAACCGGGGCGGGCGCTTTTCCGAGAAGGCGGCCAGGCCCTCGCGGACATCCTCCGTGCAGGCCAGGGATCGGAACAAGCGCAGCTCCACCGCTAGGCCTTCCGCCAGGGGCAGCTGGCTGCCTGCCAGCATGGCCCGCTTGGCGGCGCGCAGGGCCAGGGGCCCGCACTTGCACATCGTCTCCGCCCATCGACGGGCCTCCGCCACCACATCGTCAGCGGGGACAACGGCGTTCACCAGGCCCACCTGTAATGCTTCCTGAGCAGACAGCGGCTGGCCTGAGAGGATCATGCGGGCGGCCACAGCCCACGGTACCTGCCGCGGCAGGCGCTGGGTGCCGCCCCAGCCGGGGATGAGGCCCAGGGTCACCTCCGGGGCACCGAAACGGGCATTCTCGGCAGCGATACGCAGATCGCAGGCGAGGATGATCTCCAGGCCGCCGCCCAGGGCGAGACCGTTAACGGCAGCGATGAGGGGCTTCGTCACCGTCTGGCCCCGCATGATGGTGGGCGGTGCCGGGTAGGGATCGCCGTTGGGGTCGTCCAGTAGGCGGGGGATCGTAGAGCCGAGGTCGGCCCCGGCGGAGAAGGCGCGGTTGCCGGCGCCGGTGATGATGCCGACCCAAGCCTCGGCGTCGGCCTCCAGGCGGCCGGTGGCGTCGGAGAAGGCCTGCCAGGTCTCCAGATCGATTGCGTTGAGGGCGTCTGGGCGGTCCAGGGTGATGGTCGTTATGTGGCCGTCTGGTTCGTAGCGTACAGGCATGGCGGTCTCCTATGCGGCGTATTCGAAGAAGCCCTTGCCGGACTTTCGACCCGTGTGCCCCAGGGAGACCATGCGCCGGACCATGGTAGGGGCCTTGAAGCGGGGCTCCCCGAACTCTTCGAACATCGACTCGCTGATGTGGATGAGAGTGTCCAGGCCGACGAGGTCGGCGGTGGCGAGGGGTCCCATGGCGTGGTTCAGCCCGACCTTGCAGGCTTGGTCGATGTCCTCGGCGGTGGCGGTACCGCTCTCCACTGTGCGGATGGCGTCGAAGATAAACGGGACAAGCAACCGGTTGACGATGAAGCCGGGGGTGTCTTTGACACGGACAGTGAGACGGTCGATGGAGTCGCAGAAGGCCATGGCCTCATCGATGGTAGCCTGAGAGGTGCTCTCGGAGGAGATGACCTCAACCAGGCGGAGGACGGTGGGCGGATTGAAGAAGTGGAGGCCAATGACACTCTCCGGTCGGCAGGAGGCGGCGGCCAGGGCGCTGAGTGAGAGAGAGGACGTATTGCTCGCCAGGATGGCCTCCGTCTCGCAGACACCGTCAAGTTCTGCGAAGAGGTGCTGCTTCGTGGGGAGGTCCTCGACAACGGCCTCAATGACCAAGTCACAGCCGGACAAATCTTGGATGTCTGTGCTGCCTTTAAGGCGGCGCAGGGCACGTTCGTAGCGCTCTTGGGTGAGGCGGTCACGATCGACGTCACGGGCCAACCGCCCCTTGATGGCGGCGAGGCCCTGGTCTAGGCGTTTCTGATCCACCTCTAGAACGGCCACGTTGTAACCGTGGGATGCGCAGACCTGGGCGATACCGCTGCCCATGATTCCGCATCCCACCACGCCGACCAATTCGATCGTCATGTTCTTCCTCCGTGGTTTGGAAAGCCGCGGTGCCTGGGAGCCGCTGTCCGGTCAAGCTTCGGACTCCGCCGCCGAAGTTGGTCTCCTCCACAGTCGTCGAAGGGCCTTGCTCCCATGGCTCCGGGCAAGGAGCGTTGGATTCCCTTATCTACGCCGCCTCCTCGCGCGTCACGTTCCGCATTTCGATAGGGGCGAAGCTGCGCCGCCGCTGCCCCACGTACACCTGCCGCGGCCGGGCGATCCTCTGCTCCGGGTCCTGGATCATCTCCCGCCACTGGGCCAGCCAGCCCACGGTCCGCGGGATAGCGAACAGCACCGGGAACATTTCCACCGGAAACCCCATCGCCTGGTAGATGATGCCGGAGTAGAAGTCCACGTTCGGGTAGAGCTTGTGCTCGATGAAGTACTCGTCCTCGAGGGCGATGCGTTCGAGCTCAAGGGCGATGTCCAGCAACGGGTTGCGCCCAGTCACCTCGAATACCTGATCGGCGGTCTCCTTGATGATCTTCGCGCGGGGGTCATAGTTCTTGTAGATCCGATGTCCGAAGCCCATGAGACGGCCCTCGCCGGCCTTCACCCGCTCCACGAACTCCGGCACGTTCTTCTTGTCGCCGATGTCGGTGAGCATCCGGAGTACGGCTTCGTTGGCGCCGCCGTGCAGCGGCCCGTACAGCGCTGCCGCGGCCGCCGCCGTGGCGGAGAACGGGTCCGAGTGTGAGCTTCCCACCGCCCGCATGGCGTTGGCGCTGCAGTTCTGCTCGTGGTCCGCGTGGAGTATGAACAGCAGGTCGATCGCCCGCTCCAGCACGGGGTCCGGCTGGTACTTCGGCTCCGCCATCTTCCAGAGCATGGCCAGGAAGTTCCCCGGATAGCTCAGGTCGTTGTCGGGGTAGACGTAGGGAAGCCCCAGGCTGTGCCGGTAGGCGAAAGCGGCGATGGTCGGCATCTTAGCGATGAGCCGCTGTGTCTGCTTCTCCCGCGATTCGGGGTCGTCCACTAGCTTGGCATCCGAGTAGAAGGTGGAGAGGGCCGCCACCGTCCCGACCAGCATGCCCATCGGGTGCGCATCGTACTGGAAGCCCTCCATGAACTTCTTAATGTTCTCGTGGACGTAGGTGTGGTAGGTGATGTCGTGTGCCCACTGATTCATCTGCTCCTGGCTGGGCAGCTCCCCGTAGGTGATCAGGTACGCCGTTTCCAGGAAAGTGCTCCGTTCCGCCAGTTCCTCGATCGGGTAGCCGCGGTATTCGAGGATGCCGCGGTCGCCGTCGATGTAGGTGATGGCGCTGCGACAGGAGGCGGTATTCTTGAACGCGGGGTCGTACACCATCAACCCGAAATCCTCGTCGGAGGTCTTCATCTGGCGGAAGTCCATCGCCTGGACGGTC
>CBDURB010000198.1:0-3950 GCA_965369585.1 uncultured bacterium | reverse complement strand
ACGTTCGCCTACCGCGGCCGCACGCTCGATCTCGACGGCCGCCGCGTCTTCCTTCGGGACGCGATCCCGTCCACCCCATCGCCAGAGACGCTTGTCCTTCTCCACGGTTGGGTCGGCACGTCCTCGTGGATGTTCCGGCACATGATGCCGGAGCTAGGCGCCCGCTACCACACGATCGCCCCGGACCTGCCGGGCTTTGGGCGCAGCCGCACGCTGGCCGATATCCCCTCTATAGACGCCTACACGGACTTCCTTTACCGCCTCGCGGACGCTCTGGAGATCGACCGGTTTCACCTGGTAGGAGTGTCCGTGGGTGGGACGATCGCTCTCTCCTTCGCTCACCGCTACCCGGAGCGGGTGCAGAAGCTGTGTCTGCAGGGGCCGGTCTACCGCAGCACCGACCTGCCTCAGCGCTTCCGCTTCATGTACGACCTCCTGGGCCGTACCGGCTTGATCGAGATTGTGCCCAAGCTGCCGATCAAGTGGTGGTTCATTGTCCGGCGCCTGGACATGGGGCGCGACACGCGTCACCTGTCCGCCGACGACAGACGGCAAATGGGCCGCGACGTTCTCCGCGTACCCAACGAGACGCTGATAGAGGTAGCGCGGCAGCTCCTGACGCTAGACATGACGGATACGGCACGTCGCATCTGCGTACCCACGCTGGTGCTGGACGGCGCGGACGCGCGGATGGTGCCAGCCAAGGCATCGCGACACCTGAGCCGGCTGATCCCCGGCGCCCGCTGCCATATCGTTCCAGACGCCGCGCACAACCTTGCCCTGGAGAAGCCGCGCGAATTCCTGGATTTGCTACTCCCCTTCCTGGAGGGTGGCGCGTAGCCCTGCCTGCCCCTCCTGAGGCGGGCACGCGACAGGCAGGCTTGCCCCAGATACACCGTCCGCTATAATTGGCTGCGACCCTGACAAGCTACACGCACGAGGGAGTCATATGCCTTCTGATAACACGCCTGCCGCCCTGGACGACATTCGAGTGCTGGACCTGGCCGGAGAGATAGGTCAGTACTGCACGAAGCTTCTGGCCGATCTCGGGGCTGACGTCATCAAGATCGAGCCGCCCGAAGGTGATCCCGTCCGCGACCTGCCGCCCTTCTACCACGACGAGCCGGACCCCGAGAAGAGCCTGTACTGGTTGAACCTCAACACTAACAAGCGGAGCGCCACGCTGAACATCGCGGACGCGGAAGGGCGCAAGATATTCGAGAAGCTGGTCGCCACGGCGGACGTGGTGGTGGAGAGCTTTGAGCCGGGATACCTGGACGGCCTGGGGCTAGGCTACGAAGGGCTGACCAAGATCAAGCCCGAAATCATCCTGACGTCGGTTACGGGGTTCGGGCAGACGGGCCCGCACGCTCACTACAAGGCGCCGGACATAGTGGGCGTGGCGATGAGCGGGATCATGTGGCTGGCGGGGGACCGGCAGGACCCGCCGAACGTGCCGCCCTGGCGTCAGGGGTATATCAGTGCCTCTATCCAGGCTGCGGCCGGAACGATGATGGCGATATACCACCGGGACGTTCAAGGCGAAGGCCAGCACGTGGACGTCTCCATGCAGGAAGCGCTGTCGATCGCCCAGGAGACGGCGATGCAGTACTGGGACATGCTCCAGCAGCTACGCAACCGCACCGGCGCCGGGACGATACTGCCGATATCGATCCCGGGCATCGGTCCGTACGAGTGCCAGGACGGCTGGGTGTACGGGTTCGTGGGGACGCCGGGCGGCGCGCCCTGGTCCGACCTGCTCCAATGGATGATTGACGAGGGGGCGGCCGAAGACCTGACGGAGGAGCCGTACCACGACTTCTGTATGAACCTGAATATGCGGTTTCTCACGAGCCTCATGCAGGACCCGTCATCTCTTGGGGCCAAGATTAAGATCATGAGTCACGTCGAACAGGTGCTATGCCGGTTCATCGCCAGCAGGGGGAAATGGGAGGTGTATGAAGGCGCGCAGCGCAAACGGCTGCTGTTCGGCATCGTTAGCACGCCGGAGGACATCGCGAAGAACCCACAGCTTCAGCACAGGAAGTGGCTGACAGCGGTGGACCACCCGGAACTCCAGGACACGCTCCAATACCCGGGGCCGCCGTACCGGCTCTCTGAGACGCCGTGGGCGATCCGGCGCCGGCCGCCCCTTTTGGGGGAACACAACAGCGAGATATACAGCGATCTAGGTGTAAAAGAGGATGAGCTAGAGCGCCTGCACGCGGCCGGCGTGATCTAGCCGCGGGGACGCGAGGTAGAACGATAGCGAGTTGAGGAGAGCTATGAGCGGGACAAAGATGCCGTTGGATGGGATCAAGGTCGCGGACTTCTCGTGGTTCGGGGCCGGGCCCATCTGCACTGAGAACATGGCCAGCTTTGGGGCGACGGTCGTGCGGGTAGAGTCGGAGACCCGGATGGATGGGCTGCGTGGGGTGATGCCGTTCGCCAAAGATAAGACCGGCTACAACGTGAGCGGGTACTACAACAACTACAACGCCGGCAAGCTGAACCTGGCCTTGAACATGAGCACGGACCAGGGGCAGGAGCTGGCGCGGCGGCTCATCGCCTGGGCGGACGTTTTTCTCTCCAACTTCACGCCACGGGTGATCGAGCGCTGGGGCCTCACCTACGATAAGCTATCGGCCCTTAACCCGCAGATCATCGCTGCCTACGTGCCGATGCAGGGATATGAGGGCCCGCACCGGGACTTCCTGGGGTTCGGCGCCATCCTGACGCCGATCACCGGCTACAACCACCTGTCAGGCTTTCCACAAAGGCCGCCTATCGGACTCGGCACCAACTACCCGGATTATGTCATCAATCCCGGCCACACCCTGGTGGCGATCATGGCGGCGCTGCGCTATCGGCGGAAGACCGGGAAAGGCCAACGCATCGAATGCGCACAGCTCGAGTCCTCGGTCTGTCCACTGGGGACGGCGATCTTCGACTACACGGTGAACGGACGGGTCCAGGAGCGGGCCGGAAACGGTCTGCCCTACGCGGCGCCACACGGCGCCTTCAAGTGCAAGCCGCTGAGCGAGGGCTCCAGCGCGCCGGCAGACGAGCGCTGGATCGCTATCGCCTGCTTCTCGGACGCGGAGTGGCAGACGCTGGTGGAGGCGATGGGCAACCCCGATTGGGCGCTGGACAGTAAGTTCGGCAGCACGGCCGGCCGTAAACAGCATGAGACGGAGCTTGAGCAGCAGATAGAGGCCTGGACGACGGACAAGGCCGCCGACGATCTGATGGAGGAGCTTCAGCGAAGAGGCGTGGCGGCGGGCGTGGTCCAGAGCGCGCGGGAGATGCTGGCCGACGAGCACCTGAAGGAGCGCGGCTACTACGTTTACCTTGACCACCCAGAGGCCGGCCGCACGGCCTATGACGGCCCGCCGGTCAAGCTATCGGAGACGCCGGGGAAGTTGCGATCGCCTGCGCCGCTGCTGGGCGAGCACACGGAGTACGTGTGCAAGGAGATACTGGGCCTCTCCGACGAAGAGGTCGCAGACCTGATGGTAGCGGGCGCACTCCAGTAGGCGCAAAACGCGCTCCAGCAGCCCGATAGTGATTGACAATAATTCGCGTCGGGAGGAAAATCCTTACGGCGGGCAGTGAGGTCGCCCCTCCTCAATGGTACCCCCCTTGGGCAGCGCGGCTTTTCTGTCCGCCCTTTTCGTTGGCAGATGCGCCTGTGGCCCTTCATCCCTAGTGTAACCATCCATCGAGCGGTTGCGTTGTACATAGTCGTAATCGTATCTATCGGAGGTAGCCATGCTTGAAGCCACAGGTCAGAAGTCCATAATCGACCGCATGATCCGTGCGGCCAGACTGGACCCGCAAGTATACGAAGAGGTGGAGCACGACCGCTCGGCGACCGGCCAGGCGATACTCGTCGTAGTTCTGGGAGCGATCGCCGGCGGGATCGGCGCGCTCTCCGGCGGCATCGCCGG
>CBDURB010000197.1:0-3973 GCA_965369585.1 uncultured bacterium | reverse complement strand
TCGGGTCCTCCCGCAGCGTCACCTCTGCCCCGCGACAGTAGCGCAGAGTGTCGGCGCGACTCACCTCCAACAAGGGCCTGGCCAGAGCCGGCCCGCGGCCGAACGGCCAGGACGAGCGCGGCCGCAGGCCAACGAGGCCGTCCAGGCCGCTGCCCCGCAACAAGTGCATCAGCACCGTTTCGGCGCGGTCGTCCATCGTGTGTCCCAGGACGACGACGCCCGCCTTAAGCCGTCTCGCCTCCCGCCGCAAGAAGTCGAAGCGCAGATGCCGCGCCGCCGCCTCTATCGACTCCCGCCGCCTGCGTGCGCGTGCACGCACGTCGCCGGACCCGACGACGACGGTCAGGCCAAGCGCCCGTGCGAGGCCCCTGACTGCCGCCTCGTCCCCGCTGGCCTCCTCCCGTGAGCGCAGCATGTGATCGAAGTGGGCCACCGCCGGCTCAATCCCTAGCTCCTCCCCTAGGCGGGCAAGCACTAGCAGCAAGGTCAGGGAGTCCTGTCCCCCGGACACCGCAACCAGCACCCGCTCCCCCGGATTGAACACCTGGTTGCGCCGGACGTAGCGCAGGACGCGCGTTTCCAGCCCTTTCCTGAAGGGAGTTACGGGTCGGAGGCCCTTTGGTGTGGACGGCTGCTCAGCGCGCGGCATAACAGATCGGGGCGGTGACTTCGCGTCGCCGCCCCGTAATTGTATCGCTTTTCCTTACGCTAGCGGGTGAGCATCTCCCACCAGAGCTCGCTCTCCTGGGGCGCATCAGGGTCGGGCGCGGATGAGGGAGCGGTGGAGATGACGACGATGCCATTCTCCCCTTCGCGCACAAGGCCCAACTGCTCCCGCGCGACCGCCTCGATGTACTCGTCGGAGCCGAGGTATTCGCGAAGCATCTCCAGGCGCTCGTAGCGCTGCTGCAGCTCAGTGACCTCCGCCCGCAGCCGGTCCTCCCGATCGCTGAGTTGGCCGGAGCGCAGAGCGGTGACAGCACCCATGACCAGGAAGTAGCCGACGATGATAGCCGTTACCCCCAGCACGATCCGGGCGCTCGATATCTTCGGAAGATGCTTAAGCATCACTGTCAATATACAACGTGCCCTGCGGCGCCAGGTTAGTCCTCTTTAAGATGACAGGTGTCGTTCAGCCGCACCACCTTCACGCGCTTTGGGCTGAAGTCCAAAACGGAGACGGCTCCCACGGAGTGGCGCAGGCGGCGGAACTGTGCCAGCTCTATGCCGAGGGCGCGAGCGAGCAGCGAGAGGATCACGAAGTTATGGCTGACCGCGGCGATGACCTCGTCACCATGACGGGCGGCTAGTTCGTTCACCAGCGCCCAAGCCCGCTCCTGCACGTCCACCAGCCGCTCCCCTCCCGGCATGGTCTGGGTGGGACCCGGTCCGCCCACCCACTTCTCCAACAGGTCTGGGTAACGCTTCCTTACTTCATCGAAGGTGAGGCCGTCCAGCTCCCCGACGTCCATCTCGATCAGCCGCTCCTCCACCTGCACCTCCCGTCCGTGATGCCCCGCGACAGCTCCGGCCGTGTCCAGGGCGCGCCGCAGAGGACTCGAATACACCGCGACGAAAGGCTCACCGGCCAGCGCCCGCCCTACCCGCTCCGCCTGCCAGAGGCCGTGCTCGTTGAGAGGTACGTCGTCCTGCCCCAGGGCGAGGCCGCGGCGGTTAGACTCCGTCTCCCCGTGACGGACCAGG
The DNA here is from genome assembly GCA_965369585.1 of uncultured bacterium. Classification (GTDB taxonomy): domain Bacteria; phylum Chloroflexota; class Dehalococcoidia; order SM23-28-2; family RBG-16-64-32; genus JADFNQ01. The sequence goes on along the minus strand of CBDURB010000197.1, from coordinate 2,269 downwards.
TAGAGACGCACGCGCTACTGTTCCGATTCGTCCAGGCGACGATAGGCCTGTACGGCGCTCGACATCCTTTTCTCGTACAGGCTGCGACGGTGGATGCGCAGCGGCGACCCCAGGCCCAGCGCAGCCACCACCTGATCGGCGCGCCCGCTCCGATCCTGACCGATGCGAAGGCGCATCATCAACCGCTAGATCCCCTCGCCCTCCTTCTCCAGCCGCAGCCCCAACACCAGCGGACGCAGGTCGTAGCGCTGCACCTTCGTCTCTCGCTGATGTTTCCATGGCAGCGAGCGTGTAGCGAGAAGGTCGCCGATGGCGCGGCGGATATCTTCCGCGGAGCTGCCGCCGTTGGCCACGTCTACCTCATACTCCGCCCAGCGCACCTGCGTCTGCAGGGCGGGCAGCGCCAGACCCACCTCGCGAGCGGAGAGCGCCTCCAACCCAGGCGGCAGCGTCGCCTGGAGCGCGGCCACGAATCGTGTCGGCTCGACCCGCTCGCTCAGGAAAACGTCGGCGAGGTCGCAACTGGAGGTGACGCTGACCGGCAGGGGCGCAGCTATCGATATCTGCGCTGTCGAGCGCCGGCCTTCAGAGTAGGCGATAGGCAGACCCGCCTCTCGCATCGCCTGCTCCAGGGCGCGCATCACCTCTAGGTGCGATAGCTCCTTCGCCTCATCGCCGCGCGCGAACGTCAGCCGCAGACGCTGGATCTTCATCACTGCAGCCTGGTCATAGTCAGCCGCTCCACCTTGTGCGCCCTCACCTCAGTAACGATGACGTGCAGGCCGTTGTAGACGAACTGCTCGCCCTGCTCGGGGATGCGGCCCAGGTGGCTGAGGACGAAGCCGGCAACAGTCTCGTATTCCCCTTCAGGCAGGCCCAGCTCCAAGTCCTCATTGGCGTCGGAGATGCTCATCCCGCCATCGATCTCTACGGTGCGCTCATCGAGGCTGATCACCTCCTCATCATGCCGGTGAAGCTCGTCGCCGACGTAGCCCACCAGCTCCTCCAGAAGCGTCTCCAGCGTCACCAGCCCCTCGGTGCCGCCGTATTCATCGACGACGATCGCCATCTGATGACCGGAGCGCTGCATCTCGAAGAACAAAACGCCCACGAACTTCGTCTCCGGCACGAACAGAGCCGGCCGCATCGCCAGATCGATCTGCGACCCCTCGTCCAGCTGTTTCTCGGCCAGCCCGCGCAGAACGTCCTTAATGCCAACGACGCCGATGACGTTATCGGGGCTGTCCTGGAACACAGGGAACCGAGAGTGGGAGTGCTGCGAGAAGATGACGTACATATCTGCGACGGTCATCCCCTTCTCCAGCCAGACAACCTCCGTGCGCGGTATCATCACCTCGTTGACACGGCGGTCGCCGAAGTGGAATACGCCCTCCAGCAGCTCCGCCTCCCCTTTCTCCACCACGCCCTCGGCGGCGCCGATGTCGATGAGCATGCGCAGCTCGCCCTCGGTCACTGTGGGCCCCCGACCCAGCCGCTTGCCCAGCAGCAACCGTGAAAGCAAGTCCGGCACGAAGGCGATCACCGCCAGCAGCGGCATCAGCGCCAGCATCGCGAAGTGAATCAGCGAACCGACAACAAGAGCGTAGCGTTCGGCGGCGCGGACGGCGAAGATCTTCGGCGTCATCTCACCGAAGATAACCGCGGCGATTGTAAGGAGGACGATGGCCGCGGCGGCGCCCCAGCCGGCCTCCCCCGCGACGTCGATAGCCAGGGCGGTGGCCAGCGCGGTGGCGAGGATGAGGAACAGGTTCTGGCCCAGGATGACGAAGGCGAAGAAGCGGTCCTCCCGCTCCCAGATGCGCTCAATAGCGCGCGCCGCGCGGTTGCCCTGAGAGGCCAGGTGCTTTATGCGCACCCGGCTTACGGTGAGGACGGCGGCCTCCATACTGGTGAAAAAAGTGAACAGCAGGAAGGAGGCGATGAGGAGGGCGACGTTCAGTCCCAACCCTCCTCCGCCCAGGTCCAGTCCACTCTCCTGGGCGAGGACACCCAGCTCGGGCCGTAATGGAGGTATGTACATCTGGCGTTACACCCGCTCAGCGGCGGGCGAAGCCATTATATCGCATCGGCTGGAACGGTTTGCAGCGCTCGACTGCCCCAACCGACCGGCCATCGTGCATAATGGGGTTCAAACGGAAGGAGAGTGCGCACATGTCCCTGGTGGTAACGGTGTACGTGCCGAGCGGCATCGTCATGGCCGCCGACTCCCGTATGACCGTCCTGCGCAGCGAGGAGAGGGAGGAGAAGG
>CBDURB010000196.1:0-3990 GCA_965369585.1 uncultured bacterium | reverse complement strand
CAGACTACGCTCGCATCGTGGATGATACGGGGGCCATCGTCCATCAGGTCAACTGCGCCGAAGCCACGCCCACGCCATCGCCGACCCCGGAACCTTCGCCTGCCGCTGAGGTGCCGAATGGAGGCGGCGCGCCCCCCCTCTCCAGCGGCGCGTCTTCACCGGTGATGATCTTGCTCGTCGGGGGCGCGCTCGCCGTCGCGGGCCTTGCGATGATCGCCTTGCCTCGGTTGCGTCTGCGCCCCGCGTTAGCGGTCGCGGCCTCCTCGCCGCAGAGAGATTACAGAGGGGGAAGCGGCGCTCGGCGGGATCGTTCCTCCACGGCTCTCGGCCTAACGCTGGTAGGGCTTTGCGCTGTAGCGATGTTCCTCATCCTGAGGCGCCGCGCCTGACCGGACTTTCGGCCTAAGCTTCAGGACTCGGCCTGCAGGCGTCCGTCCTCCAACTGCACCACGCGGTCCGCGATGTCCCGGATGCGGTGATCGTGGGAGACGATGACAACCGCCTTGCTCGTCTCCAGCGCCTTCTGGCGCAGCAGCTCCATCACCTCGTGGCCGCGTTTGGCGTCCAGGTTGGCGGTGGGCTCGTCGGCGAGCATCAGGGCGGGGTCCTTGGCGAGGGCACGGGCGATCGCCACCCGCTGTTTCTCGCCATCGCTCAACTGTTTAGGTAGCGAATTCAGCCGGTTGCCGAGGCCTAGCGTACTCAGCACCTCCCTCGCCCTCTCCTGCGGCGTCGCCCCGTTTAGCGCTCTCGGCGTGGTCACCAGCGATACGTTCTCCAGCGCCGTTAGCGCCGCCAGCAAGTTAAAACTCTGGTACACGAATGCCACCTTCTCGCGGCGGAGGGAAGCCAGGTCACTCTCGCCCATCCGGGTGATGTCGGTGTTGCAGACTCGTACCGTGCCTCGTGTGGGCCTGAGCAGGGCGCCGGCGATGGTGAGGAGGGTTGTCTTGCCGGAGCCGGAGGGCCCCATCACGAGGACGACCTCTCCAGCGTGGGCCTGCAGGCTGACGTCGTAGAGCGCCGTCACGGCTCGCACGCCAGAGCCGTAGACCTTGGTGACCCCTTCCAGGCTGAGGATGGTTTCCGGCGTGTCCACGGCTGCTAGCCCTTGAATACCATGACCGGGTCTATCTGCGTCAGGCGGGTCCGCTGGCTGAAGAGGTTTTTCCGGGCAACGAGTAACATGGGGAACCTTTGGCGACTTGTAGTTTACTTGTCCCATACGTGGGCCTGCAAGGTTGCCCTCGTCCGTCCTTCGTTGCGGATGACGGTGCCGTCTCGTACCAGGCTAGCCACTGAGGCCGCACGCCCGTTAAGCTTCGTTTGCGGTGAAAGAGTTCTTTTTCTGGTGGCTAGGCATCGAGGCGGTGGGCCTCGCCGCCTTCCCGTTGACCTACGCCTTCTTCCGCTGGCTGCCTGACCGCGGCTTCGCCTTCTCCAAGGTCGTGGGGCTCCTGCTGCTGGGGTATAGCCTCTGGATGGGGGCGACGATCGGTCTCTTTCCCAACAGCCGCCTCACCGTAATGGGACTGCTCCTGTTCATCGCCGGCCTTTCGCTGGTGGTTGCGGTTCGCTACCGCGAGGAGATGGCCGCTTTCCTTCGCGCGGGCTGGCGCTATGTCGCTTTCATAGAGGTGATGTTCGTCGTGGTGCTGGCGGCCGCCGTCTTCATCCGCTCCTTCGCGCCCGAGATCATGTGGGGAGAGAAGCCGTTCGAATTCGCCTTCCTGAACGCGGTCAACCGCAGCGAGTCGTTCCCGCCCAGCGATCCCTGGTTGGCGGGCAGCTCTATCAGCTACTACTACTTCGGCTACGTGATGATCGTCGCCCTGACGAAGCTGGTGGCCCTGGAGCCGAACGTCACGTTCTATCTGGCGCTGTCCCTGATGGCCGCCCTCGCCGCCGTCACCGGCTTCGGCGTCGTCTACAACATGATCGCCGCCAGCCGCCGGCGCATCGAGCCGCTCCTGGCCCGTGGCCCTGCTCTCATTCCCAGGGCGGTGATCTTCGGCCTGGCCGCGGCCGGCCTGATGCTAATCGTGAGCAACCTGGCGGGGGTGTTCGAGCTGCTGGCCCGCCACGGGGTCGGCTCCACGGGGTTTTACGATGTGGTCGGCATCTCCGGCCTGAACGGCCCCTACGATTGCGCGGCCGCTGCCGGCGACTGCGAGGCCTGGTATCCAACTCGCTTTTGGTGGTGGTGGTGGGCCACCCGCATAGGCTCCGGCTTCGATATCCAGGAGTTCCCCTTCTTCAGCTTCCAGTTCGGGGACTTGCACCCCCACGTGCTGGTCATGCCGCTGCTCATCACCGTATTCGCAATCGCGTTGAGCATCGTCCTGGGAGCGCGTGACGAGGGCCAGCCGGGGGACGAGGAGGGGGTGGAGAGGCTGGACGCCATCTGGGTGCTGCGTCACCCCGGACGGTTTCTGCTGCTGGCTCTGATCATGGGCGGCGCGGCCTTCACGGACGCCTGGACAATCCCCGTGGTCACGCTGATGATCCTGGCCGCGGTCATGTTCGCCAACTGGCGGCGGACCGGCGGCAATCCGCTGCGGATGATCCTGGACAGCGCCAGCTTCGCCCTGCCCGTCGGCGCGGCGATGGTCCTCTTATATCTCCCCTTCTACCTCGACTTCAACGCCGAGACCGATGGCCTGAGCATTACCGAGACGGCGATGACCACCGATAGACCTCCCCCCGCCTCCGAGTCCACGCGGCCGCTGCACTTCCTGCTGTTCTGGTCGCCCCTGCTGTGGACGAGCCTCTCGTTCGTTGCCGTATACGTCTACAGGCGTCGGCGTGAGATCCTCAAGCCGCCGCTGCTCGTTCTCTCCGCTTTGCTCTGGGCCCTGCCCATCGCGGTGTGGGCGTTCCTGGTGCTGACGCAGCTATCGGCGGACCTGGGATGGAACCCGCTCGACTGGCAGGTAGTCGCGGACCCTAGTCTGGACCAGCTTGGGGACGAGCTCTGGGAGCGTGGAGTGAGTCTGTTCACGGTGCTCATGCTGATCCTGGCCATCGCCGCCGTGGGCCTCGCCTTCTTCCATCAGCTCCGCAGGCCTCCCGACGAGCGGGATGGGAGCCAGCTCTTCGCCTTCTTCCTCGCCGGATTTGCGCTTATGATGCTCCTGGGCGCGGAGTTCTACTTCGTGAACGACCCGCTCCGATGGCGGGGCAACACCGTCTTCCGGTTCTGGCTGCAGAGCTGGCTCATCCTCAGCATCGTTGCCGGGTTCGGGCTTTACAGGCTCACTCTGGGCTGGCGTCCGCCGCGGCCCCGATTGGGGGCGCTGCCCTGGCAGTGGCTGGCCGGCTCTGGTGTCGTCCTGGGGGTGGCGTACACCCTCTTCGTCGCGCTTGACCCCTGGGATACGCTCTACTCCCGCTGGTGGACGGCCACGCCGGGGATCCTGGTCGCCGGCGCTTCTATCGTCGCCTACGCCGCCGCCGCGGCGGCGCGAGACGCGTCGCGGCCTCAGGTCTGGCGGCGTCTGGGCTGGCTGGGTGCGACCGTGGCTATTCTCGGCCTCGCCCTGGTCTATCCGGTCACGGTCGCCCTGGAGCGCACGGACGGGTTCCGTAACGATCAGAGCTTGAACGGTCTGGTTCACGTCCAGCGGGGGGAGCCGATGGAGTACGAGGCGATAGAGTGGCTGAACGAAAACGTCTCCGGAGTGCCCGTGATCCTCGAGGCGTTTGGCGACGACTTCAGTGACTCCGCCCGGATCTCCTCCCGCACCGGCCTCCCTACCGTCATCGGCTGGCTCAACCACGAGCTGCAGTGGCGTGGCCGCCCCAGCTCCGACGGCTCGGGCACACCGTTCACGGAGCGTCCAGAGGAGGTGGAGACGATCTACACCACGATGGACGTTCAGGCCGCCAGGTCGCTTCTGGACAAGTACGACGTTGAGTACGTCTACGTTGGTCGGCTGGAGCGCGAGAAGTACGGAGAACGGGGCCTGGAGAAGTTCCGGCAGTTCATGA
>CBDURB010000195.1:0-3996 GCA_965369585.1 uncultured bacterium | reverse complement strand
AACTGGAGTTGTGCCCGTTGCAGCAACTCAGGATACCTGAGGTCAGGGCTCTCGGACTGCACTCCCTCGTATCCAGGGTCACCGCTATCGGGTTGAAGCGGCTTGCCGTCCATGAGATCGATGAACCAGCGCAGCTCGTTGAACTGAGCGTTATCGGCGGCGTTGCCGGTGTGGAGGACGAAGTCGATCGCGCGATTGGTCAGAGGGCTGCGGTTGACACGGTTGGCCTGGCGGATCAGGGAGGCGGCCACCTGCAGGGTGAGAGCCTCCTGAGGACGGAAGGCGGACGTCGAGAGCGGTGTGGGGCAGGAGTCCTGCCACTCACCCCGCAAGGGCGACTCTTCATCCAGAAGCTGCAGGTCCGCAAAGTGATGAAACGTCACCAGAGAGCGGCGCCGCTCCTCGCGACCGACCTGCGCTTCGGTCAGCTCTGTGCGTACCTCGTAGGGCTCCCCGGGCCCCAGGCCCAGCACGCCATCCTCACCGAGAGCGATAATGCGGTCGAGGGTAGTGAGGAACTCGTTACCCCCACCGCCGCAGCCCAAGACCCAGGCCAGAGCCGCACCCAGGCCGAAGAAGCCGGCGCCGCGGAGAAGGCGGCGTCGGCCGATAGGCTGCGTCCATCTGACTACCAGGGTTCCCTTCCGCCTCCCATATGCGCCGGTGTCGTCGGCATTCTCGCCGCTGAGCACGCCTCTGTCAAGATAAGGTCCGGACCCACCGCAACTTGACAGCGCCCGAAGTACAGGGCTAGATTAGCCAAGCGAGAAAGGAGAGCCCCATGTCCGTCCTTGTAGACTTCATCCGCTCCAGCCTGCGCCAGCTCCACAGCACCTACAACGATGCCATCACCGACCTCTCAGAAGAGCAGCTCCACTGGCGCGCCAACGATAACGGCTGCCCCATCGCCTTCATCCTGTGGCACTACTACCGCACGCAGGATAACGTCATCCAGTTCGTGATCCAGCACAAACCTACCGTATGGCTGGAGGAGGGATGGGACAAGAAGTTCGGACTGGACCGCATCGCTCAGGGGACAGGGATGAGCCAGCAGGACGCCCAGGCCCTGCGGATCAACTCCAAAGAGGACTTCCTGACCTACATGGACGCCGTAGCCAAAGCTACCGACGAGTACCTGACCGGCCTGGATGACCAGGCGTTGGAACAGCGCACCACCGTCAAACCCGTGGGCGAGATGCCTATCCGCAACGCCATCGGCACGATGTGCCTTACCCACGGCTTCACCCACCTGGGTGAGATCCAGCACGTACGCGGCCTCATGGGCCTGCGCGGCATGCAGATATAGGTTTACGCTTTACAGGCGCCTCCTGGGCATCCTGACGCGCCTGACGGGCTGTCAGCGCTGCCCGTGAACTCCTCTTCACCACCTCTTAACCTTAACCCTCGCGATATCTGACCACACCCCGGAGAGGACATCCTGCCGCGCCGGCGCCGCTGGCTAATCGAGGAGATGGAGGCGAGCTTCTAGACGGCTCTACGTTTGCATCCCGGACTGGAGGAAGATACCGTTGTGTATCAGGAAGCTGCGCACCGCGTTCCCCGCTCGCCCCTGCGCCGGCCTATCGCCCGGCAGCGAGCTTTGCCACTCCGCAATCTTATCGTTGTAGAAGCGGCGCCCCTTCACGCTGATCCGCTTTCCCGCCTCCGACTCGCGCACGCACTCCTTGATTACCGTATCCGGGTCCTTCTCGGCGAAGGCGCAGAAACCGGCTAGCGATTGAAGACGCTGCTCCCAATCGTCCGGCTCCTCGCCCCACTGCTCGCGGAGCCCTTGAAGCCAGGTCTGCACAGCCGCATAGTCCTGTATCTGCTTTGCTAGTGCCACGCCGCTACAACGGCAGCCCGAACCGCTCCGCCAGCTTCCGGATCTCCTCCTGGCGTCCGGGTAGAGGCGCCGGGGCCTGGATCATGCCTTCGTCCTTGAGGCGTTTCACAACCTTCTCGTCGCGCTTGAAGGGCGTGCCGTATTCCCCCTCGAAGTAAAGCTCTTCGAAGGGTGGCCGTGGCCGCTGGCCGCCCGCCTCCCAGGACTCCGCGGGATAGCCGACCAGCAGCACCCAAAGGGGTACCCAATCGTCTGGAACGCCGAACACGCCCTTAACTAGGCCCGGATTAGGGGTGTTCATGCATGCGCCCAAGCCCTCATCAACGGCGGCTAGCATAGCCATATGGGCGGCGCCGCCGCAGTCCGCAACCGCCGCCGCCAGGTACCCCTCCCGGTTCTGCGTCATCGGCTTCAGGATCTGGGGATAGACGAAATCGTCGACGAACTTGTGGCTCCAACCGTGCGTGGGGGCCAGAGCGCCCACGTCCACCAGCTCCTTCAGCCGCTCCCCCTTGATCCGGTTAACGATACCCAGATCGCAGAAGAAATAGATGTGCAGCGGCGCCAGATCAAGCGTCAAGGCGGCCACCGGCGTCTTGAGCTGATCCAGCTTCTCCTTGGGCAGCTTATCCCGCTCAACCACTATCGCCCGCAGCCACTGGGCGTTCACGGCGCAGGAAGCGAGGCGCGCCGCCTCCAGGATAGTCTGTATCTTCTCCCGCTCCACCTGCTTATCCGGCTCAAAGAAGCGGATGGAGCGGCGGCGGCCTACGACCTGCTTGAATTCCACGGGATTCCCTCCTTAACTGTTAGTCGGCCCAATTATGGGTGCGGGGGAACAGGCTCTGTCAAGCTCAGGAGCGCGAAACCAAATATTAACCGAATTTCCATCGGCTATGTCAACAAGTTCATTGAAGCGCCCTTTTCGCTACTGTAACATCTGTATCCCAACGCTGTTATAGATAGTGAGTTTACCTGTCGGTTGACTTGCCGGAATGCCGGCAGAAGGCTCAACAAACAAATAACGTTCGTGCTAGCCCAAGGGGAGGGGTTATGCGTCGGTCTAACCTCAAAGAGGCCGATGATACTGAGCTCATCGCTCACGCGGCCAAGGCTGATCGTGAAGCCTTTGGCGCCCTTTACGAGCGATACGTATTCAGGGTCTTCCGCCACGTCTATTACCTGACGAACGACCCTCACACGGCGGAAGACCTGACAGCTCAGACTTTCCTCAAAGCCCTAGAGGCGATTCACAGATACGAAATGCGGGGAGTCCCGTTCCTGGCTTGGCTCCTCCGCATAGCCTACAACCTCACGGTGAACCATAAGAAGGTTCGCAGTAACGGCCACGCTCCGCTCCCGGAGACGGTGGAAGCCAGGAGCACCCAGTACTCGCCAGAAGCATCATGTGAGGCCAAGGTGGACGGCGAGCAAGTATGGGAAGGGGTGCGAAAACTCAGAGGGGACCAGCGCCAGGTCATTGTAATGCGCTTCATCGACGGCCTGAGCTACCCGGACATCGCTAAAGTGCTCGGCAAGAGCATCGGCGCGGTGCGGGTAATTCAGCACCGCGCCCTGTGCGCCCTCCGTCGGCGACTGGAGGATGACGTTGGCCACTATTACGCTAAGTCACGCGCTGGCTGATTGCCTGGATGCTATACAGGAAGGTGAATCTCTGAAAGCGTGCCTGAACAGATACCCGGAGCACCGGGAACGCCTGCGGCCGCTGTTGGAGGTAGCCCAGACCCTCCACCGGGAGGAGTACCGGGAGGAAGCCACGCCGTCACCGGACTTTGTAGTAGACCTTAAATCGATACTCACGGAAGAGATGAGCAAGAACAGGAAAGGAGGTGGAGCACATAGAAAGAGCCATTAAAAAGATTCGGCACCACTAGGACCCCTCTGCGCGATCCAAGGTAATTGCTCCCTACCTGATCAGAAAGCGCGTCCGCGTCCCTCGCGGTGCCGTCTATTTAGGATACGGCCAAGGGACCGCCTTGGCAAGGGAGCGCCCCCTACCCGCAGAAATAAAAAGCGAGACCATAAGGAGGAAGACCAAAATGTTGAAGCTTTACATCTGGCTGAACGGCCTGCTCAAGGGTGAGCGCGGCCAGGACATGGTGGAGTACGCCCTGATCACAGTGCTGATC
>CBDURB010000194.1:0-4048 GCA_965369585.1 uncultured bacterium | reverse complement strand
ACCCGGTCTTCCTGGACATTGCCGGTAAACCGGTAGTGGTAATCGGCGGCGGTGAGATAGCGCTCCAGAAGGTGAAAGGTCTTGTAGACGCCGGTGCCCAAGTGACCGTAGTCAGCCCAGAGCTCCATCCGGACCTGAAGACGCTGGTCGACCAGGGCCGGGTCAAGCACTTCGAGCGCGAGTACGCCCGCGGCGACCTGGAGGGCTACACTCTCGCCTTCGTCGGCACCGACGACCGCTCCGTCAACGCCGTCGTCTCCAAGGAGGGCCGGGAGAGCGGCGTCTGGGTCAACGCCGTGGACGATATCCCCAACTGCGACTTCATCATGCCCGGCATCGCCCAACGGGGTGACCTCATCGTGGCCGTGTCCACCAGCGCTGGCAGTCCGGCTATGGCCCGCAAGATGCGCGAGGAGCTGGAGGCGTTCTTGACCGAGGAGTATGCTCTCATGCTGGAGCTGGCGGCCGAGGTGCGGCGGGAGCTCAACGATCGGGACGTGAAGGTGGACCCGGATACCTGGAACGCGGCCCTGGATGCGGATTTGAAGCGCTTGCTGGGCGAAGGACGCCGCGACGAGGCGAAGCAACGGCTGCTGCGGTCTCTGCTTGAGTCGGCGGCAGAGCGATGAAACGCGAAGCGCTCGTCGTAACCTGTGTTGGCCTGAACCACCGCACTGCCCCGGTAGAGGAGCGCGAGAAGGTCGCCTTCTCCGCCGACGATCTGCCGGACGCCCTCAACCGGCTGCACGGTGAGCTGGGCAGCGCTGTCGTCATCTCCACCTGCAACCGCACCGAGCTGTACGCGACCACGACCGGCGGCGCTCACGAGGCGGACCGCCTGCTGGACGCCCTGGCGGCCTGCAAGGGCACCGTGCTGCATCCCCGACTGACCTACTTCCTCAACCACGACGAGGCGGTGCGGCACCTGTTCCGCGTCGCCGCCGGGATCGACTCTATGGTCCTGGGCGAGTCCCAGATACTAGGGCAGGTTAGGGACGCCATGTCCGCCGCCACCCTGGCCGGCTCGCTCAACGGCGTGCTCTCCCGTCTCTGCCACGCCGCTCTGAGGGTGGGCAAGCGGGTCCGCAGCCAGACCAAAATCGGCCGCTACGCCGTCTCCGTCAGCTCGGCCGCGGTGGCCCTGGCCAGACAGACCGTCGGCACGCTGGAGGGGAAGACGGTGCTGGTCATCAGCGCCGGCTCCACGGGCGAGCTGGCTGCCAATAGCCTGGCTGAGAGCGGCGCCGAACGCATACTGGTGACCAACCGAACCCCGCAGCGCGCCGCCGCCCTCGCTCGCAAGATCGGCGGGAAGACCGTACCCTTCTCTCGCCTCCCGCGCGCCCTGGCGGAGAGCGACATCGTCATCAGCGGCACCGGCGCCGGCGAATTCATCCTGCGCCCGGAGACTGTCGCCTCTGCCGCCGCCAACCGCAACGGGAACGATCTCCTGCTCCTCGACGTCGCCGTTCCCCGCGACATCGACCCAGCCGTGCGCGAGCTTTCTGGTGTGCGCCTGTTCGACATCGACGACATTGAGGCCGTCTCCCGCGCCAACCTCCGCGGCCGCCGCCGCGAGGTGTTGCGGGTGGAGGCCCACGTCGAGGATGAGGTCGAGGACTTCATAAACTGGTGGCGCTCACTGGACGTCGTCCCCGTCATCGCCGCCCTCCGCGAGCGCGCCGAGGATATCCGGGACCGCGAGCTGGAGAGGACCCTCCGCCGCCTGCCTGGCCTCGACGATGAGCAGAGGGAGCGCATCGAGGCGATGACCCGCGCCATCGTCAAGAAGATGCTGGATCGTCCTATCGCCCGGCTCAAGGACGGCGCCGATACGGGTCTGTATATGGAGGCGCTGGAGGACCTGTTCGAGGTTCGTTCAAGCCCTTCACGGAAACGGCGCTAGCCCCTGCGGAGGCTGAAGTTGTGTCCGATCGACTCTTCGTCGTCGGCAGCCGTGGCAGCCGTCTGTCACAACGCCAGACTGAGCTAACCCTAGATACCCTCCGCAAGGCGCGCCCGGGCGTCCGCTTCCAGGTGCAGACTATCCGCACCGCCGGCGATAAGTCGCGCGCGTCCCTGAGCGAGATCGGGGGTCGCGGCGTGTTCATCATCGAGCTGGAGCGGGCCTTGCTCGACGGCGAGATCGACGTCGCCGTGCACAGCCTTAAAGACATGCCTTCCGCCACCACCGACGGCCTGGCCGTTGCCGCCGTCACGGAGCGGGCCGACGTGCGCGATGCCGTCATCTCCCGCGGCGGTGCGAGCCTGTCCGCGCTTCCCGAGGGCGCTGTCGTCGGCACCGGCAGCCCCCGTCGCGCCGCCCAGCTCCTCGCCGCCCGCCCCGGCCTCCGCATCGCCGACATCCGTGGCAACGTCGACACCCGCATCCGCAAGGTGGAGGACGGCGAGTACGACGCCACAGTGCTGGCGGCGGCGGGACTGGCCCGTCTGGGCTGGCTGGATCGCGCCTCCGAGGTGCTCCCTACGGAGGTGATGCTCCCCGCCGTCGGCCAGGGCGCTCTCGCCCTCCAGGTGCGGGCCGACGATAGCGCGGCGATCGATCTCGTGGCCGCTTCCGATCATCCCGCCAGCCACCGCGCAACCGCCGCTGAGCGCGCCTTCGAGGCGCACCTGGGTGCCAGCCTGCCGGTAGGCAGGGCGGGTTGCCAGGCCGCCATCGCCGCCCTGGGTGATGGCGAAGGTGGGAGCCTGCGCCTGCGCGGGCTCGTCGCCGACCCCGGCGGCGGGCGGCTGCTGCGTGGCGAGGTCGAGGGCTCGCTGGAGGACGCCGAGCCTCTGGGCGTCCGGCTGGCGCAGCTCCTCCTCTCGCAGGGCGCCGCCGCCCTCCTGGAGGCGGCGTCGTGACAGCGGGCAAGGCCAGCCTGCCGGTAGGCAAGGTGTGGCTGGTCGGCGCCGGCCCCGGCGACCCCGGCCTCATCACCGTCGCCGGGCTGGAGGCCGTACGGCAGGCCGACGTCATCGTCTACGACCGCCTGGTCAGCCCGCGATTGCTGGAGCACGCCCCCGAGAGTGCGGAGCTGATCTACATGGGCAAGGTCGCCGGCGAGGGCCGCCATGACCAGTCGAAGATCAACGACCTGCTTATCGAGAAGGCCCGTCTGGGGAAGCGCGTCGTGCGGCTGAAGGGCGGCGACCCGTTCGTGTTCGGCCGTGGCGGCGAGGAGGCGGAGGCGCTGCGTGCCGCCGCCGTCCCCTTCGCGGTTGTGCCGGGCGTCACCTCCGCAGTCGCCGTGCCCGCCTACGCCGGTATCCCGGTCAGCCATCGCGGCCTCGCCGCGACCTTCGCCGTGGTCACCGGCCACGAGGACCCCGGCAAGGGCGACCCGGCCATCGACTGGGAGCGGCTGGCGACCGCCGTCGATACCCTCGTGCTGCTGATGGGGGTGAAGACGCTGCCGGAGACCGTCGAAAGGCTCATCGCCGGCGGACGGTCGCCGCAGACGCCGGTCGCCGTCATCCGCTGGGGCACGACGCCCGACCAGCGCACCGTCACCGGCAGCCTGGGCGATATCGTCCAGCGGGTGCGGGCGGCGAAGCTGCAGCCCCCGGCGATCACCGTCGTCGGTGAGGTCGTCCGCCTGCGCGAGACGCTCGCCTGGTTCGAGGACCGGCCCCTGTTTGGCAAGAGGGTGCTCATCACCCGCACCCGACGCCAGGCGAGCACGCTGGCGCGGCTGCTGGCCGACGAGGGCGCGGTGCCCATCGAGCTGCCCGCCATCGAGATCGAGCCCGCGGCCGATGAGGCGGCGGTGGAGGCAGCCCTGGACGGCCTCCGCGCGGGCGACTACACCTGGGTCGTCTTCACCAGCGCCAACGCCGTGGAGCTGTTCTTCGGCCTGATGCGGGAGCGCGGCCTGGACGCCCGCGCCTTCGCCGGCGCGAAGGCCGCCGCCATCGGCCCGGCGACGGCGGACGCCCTGGCCGAGCGAGGGATCGTCGCCGACGCCGTCCCCGAGGAGTACGTCGCCGAGGGCGTCGTGGAGGCGCTGCGGCCGCACCTGCGCTCCGGCGACCGCGTCCTGGT
>CBDURB010000193.1:0-4084 GCA_965369585.1 uncultured bacterium | reverse complement strand
CTTCTGCCTGAGCCGTATCTGCGGTCCCACCAAGGATGTCGTCGATGACCTGTTCAAGCAGTACACGGGTGAAGTGAACTTCGTCCACGTGGAGCCCTACGAGCTGGACAAAGCCCGCAGCGGCGAGGGGCTGATTCCCATCCCGGCCACCACAGAGTGGGGCCTGTCCTCCGAGCCCTGGGTGTTCCTGGTGGACAGCGAGGGCAATATCGCCGCCAAGTTTGAAGCGGTGGTCACTATGGACGAACTGAAGGCCGCCCTTGAACCCCTGCTGCCGGGCTAGCGATATGAGTGCAAGCCCGGACGTTGGCGACCCCGCGCCGCCCTTCCATCTCAGGTCACATGAGGGCAAGACGTACTCCCTGGAGAAGTTCGCCGGACAGTCGCTCATCCTCGTCTTCATCCGGCATCTCGCCTGACTCCCCTGACGGGAGCACGTGTCGCAGTTGCGACACCGGTACGAAGAGTTCCGCGCGGCAGGTGCGGAGGTAGCGGTGATCTCCTTCGCCCAACGCCGGGCTATGGAGCACTACGCACGCGACCTGCGAATACCGTTCCCGTTGCTCTCCGACCCCGAGCGAGCCGCCTACAAAGCTTACGGGCTGCGCAAGGGCGGCCTCTGGAGCATCTTTGGGCCCAAAACCGTCTGGGAGTACGTAAAGCTCATCGCGCGCGGGCGACTCTTCCGCGGCATCCAGGCCGATCCCTTCCAACTGGGCGGCGATTTCGTCATCGATGGAAGGGGTATCGTGCGCTTCGCTCACCGAAGCGAGGACCCGGCTGACCGGCCGGCGATGGACCGGCTTCTCCAGGCCGTTCGCAGCCCGGCCCGCTAGCTAGCCTATTTCCTTGACGCCCTCAGCGACGAACCGATACAATCCTCTCCGTAACTATGTTCGAAGCTCTAACCGATAAACTTCAAGGCGCTTTTCGCCGTCTCGGTAGCCACGGCACCATTAGCGAGCAGGACCTTGACGAAGCTCTGCGCGAAGTGCGCCTGGCGCTGCTAGAGGCGGACGTCAACTTCAAGGTCGTCCGTGAGTTCGTCCAGGGGGTGAAGGAGCAGGCGCTGGGCGCCCGCGTACTCTCCAGCCTCACCCCCATGCAGCAGATCATCGATGTCGTGCAGCAGCAGCTGATGGAGCTGCTGGGCGGCGGTCAGGCCCGGCTGGAGCATGCTAAGTCTCCGCCCACGGTGCTCATGCTGGTAGGGCTGAAGGGCTCCGGCAAGACCACCACAACAGCGAAGCTGGCCCTGCACCTGCGCCACCAGGGCGAAAACGCCCTGATGGTGGCCGCCGACCCTGAGCGTGTGGCCGCCGCGGAGCAGCTCCTCGCCCTGGGCAAGCAGCTTAACATCCCGGTGTACGCCCAGACCGGCAAGGCGCGTCCGGCGGAGATCTGCAAGGCCGCGATGAAAGAGGCGAAGCATAGCGGCGCCTCCATCGTCCTCGTGGACACGGTCGGCTACGTGCAGCTTGACCCTGAAGAGCTCAAAGAGCTGGTAGAGCTAAGGAAGCTGCTGGACCCCACCGAAGTCCTCCTGATAGCGGACGCCATGACCGGGCAGGAGGCGGTGCACGCTGCCGAGGAGTTCGGCCGTGCCGTGCCCCTTACCGGCCTCATCCTCACCAAGCTTGATGGCGATGCCCGCGGCGGCGCCGCCCTCTCCATTCGCGCCGTGACCGGCGTCCCCATCAAGTTCGTCGGCACCGGCGAGAAGGCGGACGCCCTGGAGCCGTTCCACCCGGATCGCTTCGCCTCCCGCATCCTGGGCATGGGCGATGTCCTCACCCTTATCGAGAAGGCGAAGGCCGAGCTGACGGACGAGGACGTGGAATCCCTCTCCGAGCGTATGAAGAAAGGCACGCTCACCCTGGAGGACTTCCTCGCCCAGTATCAGCGGGTGCGACGCATGGGCCCCTTCAGCCAGCTCATCGGCCTGCTGCCGGGGCTATCCCAGATAAAGGGCCGCCTTAACGTAGAGGATATGGACGAGAAGTTCTTCGACCGCGTGGAGGCGATCATCTACTCGATGACGGTGGAGGAGCGGCGTCACGCGAACATCATCGACGGCAGCCGCCGCCGCCGCATCGCTCAAGGGAGCGGCACCACCCCCGCCGATGTCAACCGCGTGCTCAAACAATACAAAGAAGCGAAGCGCATCATGCAACAGATAACCAGCGGACAGGACAGCAAGATCCTGTCGCTGTTCAGGTAAGCAAACCCGAGATAACCCGCACACTGGAGGTGCTTATTGCTCCGAATCCGTCTTTCCAGAGTAGGTAAGAAAAAGCAACCGTCCTATCGGCTTGTCGTCGCTGACTCGCGGGCGCCGCGCGATGGCGCCTTCATCAAGATCATCGGACACTACAACCCGCGCACGGACCCAACCACATTGGTGGTGAAGGAAGACGAAGCGGTAGAGTGGCTCAGCCGCGGCGCCCAGCCCTCAGACACAGTCGCCAAGCTGCTCACCCGCATCGGCGTGATGGAGCGCGCCGGCCGGGCGCCGGTGGTGTGGGACCGCAAGACGCCCGTCAAGCCGAAGAAGGCAGCAACGGAGGAAGCCCCGGCAGCGGCGCCGGCCGCCGCCGCCAAGGAAGAGACGCCAGCGAAGGCCGAAGCCCCAGCCGAAGAGACGAAGGCGGAGGCTGAAGCGGCCCCTGAGGCCCCCGCAGAAAAGGCAGCGCCGAAGGGTAAAGCGGCTGCAGCAAGTAAGGCGAAGGCCGAAGCCCCAGCCGAAGAGGTAAAGGCGGAGGCTGAAGCGGCCCCCGAGGCCCCCACAGAGAAGGCGGCGCCGAAGGGTAAAGCGGCTGCGGCAAAGAAGGCGAAAGCGAAGGCCGAAGCCCCAGCCGAAGAGGCAAAGGCGGAGGCTGAAGCGGCCCCTGAGGCCCCCGCAGCAAAGGCGGCGCCGAAGGGTAAAGCAGCTGCGGCAAGGACGGCGAAAGCGAAGGCCGAGGCCCCAGCCGAAGAGGCGAAGGCGGAGGCTGAGGCCGAGCCCGTAGCCGAGGCCGCTGAGGAGAAGACCGAGGCGGAAGGCGAAACCCCAGACGAGAGCAAATCCACGGAGTAACCCATGAAAGAGCTCATCGAATTCATGGCCCGCGCCATCGTCGACTACCCGGATGAGGTTGAAGTGACTGAGGAGGAGACGGAAGACCAGATCGTGTTCCACCTCAAGGTCGCGGAATCGGACATGGGCAAGGTTATCGGCAAGCAGGGTCGCATCGCCAACGCCATGCGCACCCTGCTCAAGGTGGCCGCCATCCGCAGAGAAACGAAAGCGATCCTAGAGATCGGCTAGCGCCGAACGCGGGCGGCTATGGAAGAGATCCCGCCCGGACACGTCGCCGTGGGTCGCATAGGCCCCACCTGGGGCGTGCGAGGTGCTGTCAAGGTCACCCCCCTGGTGGACAAGCCGGAGAGGCTCGCCCGCGGGCGCAGCGTCACCGTGGATGACGAACGTCGCGTCATCGAAAGCTCACGCTGGCGGAAAGGGCTCGTCTATCTCAAGCTGTCCGGCATCGATGACCGCGAGGCGGCCTCCTCCCTGCGGGACCGCTTCCTCGTCGTGCCGGAGAGCGAGCTGGAGCCGCTGCCGGAAGGACAGTACTACCGCTTCCAGCTAATCGGCCTGGAGGTGCGCAGCGCGACCGGCGCGGCCCTGGGCCGCGTCACCGATATCCTGACCACCGGCGCCAACGATGTCTACATCGTCCGCAGTGAGGAGCGCGAGATCCTGGTGCCCGCGACCGATGAGGTGATCAAAGAGATCGACGTTGAGCGTGGCCTCATGCTGATAGAGGAGATTCCGGGGCTGATCCCCGAGCCCCCCAAGAAAGGGTGACGCCCGCCGGAGCCGCTTCGCCTTACCTTGACGCCCTTTCGGAACGCTACCTATAATCGAATTGGTGGGGATATAGCTCAATTGGGAGAGCGCTGCCTTCGCATGGCAGAGGTTGCGGGTTCGAGTCCCGCTATCTCCACCAGTTGCTTGGCGCCCCGGTAGCTCAGTGGATAGAGCAACGGTTTCCTAAACCGTAGGTCGTGGGTTCGAGTCCCGCCCGGGGCCCCACTCCCC
>CBDURB010000192.1:0-4108 GCA_965369585.1 uncultured bacterium | reverse complement strand
GTTCGTGCAGACCCGGTAGCCCCTCGCGCGGGCCTCCTTGATCGCGTTGATCGCGACGTCGTACACGCCCTCTCGCTCCACCGCGATGTCGTGCGTCTCCCTCAGCCCATCCAGGTGCACCACCAACGAGAAGTAGGGTGACGGCGGGATGACCTTCATCCCCTTCTTAAACAGCAGCGCGTTGGTGCACAGGTAGACGAACCGCTTCTGTTTGATGATCCCGGCCACGATCTCCCCGATCTGAGGGTGCATCAGCGGCTCCCCGCCGGCGACGGACACGACAGGTGGGTCGCACTCCTCCACCGCCCGCAGGCAGTCCTCTACCGTGAGTTGCTGATCGATGATCGGCTCGTACTCACGGATGCGGCCGCAGCCGGTGCAGGTAAGGTTACAGTCCTCCAGCGGCTCCAGGATCATCGTCAAGGGGAAGTACTTGCGGCTCCGCAGACGCTGTTTGAACAGATACCATCCAAGCTTCAGAGACAGCCATAGAGGTTGCCCAGCCACGATAGGTTCCTTCCCAGGGATCAGTAATCCCGCTCCAAGATAAAGTCAGCGACCTGCCGCAGCTCCGCAGCGGGGCCCTTGCTTAGGCCAGCATGATCCAACTCCGGCAACGCCCGCTCCCTGTATTCCTCAGCCATCGTGCGACAGTACGCCTGCGCCCCCACCGAATCCAGCGCTGAGAGCACCGTGGATACGTCCGAATCGCTCAGACGCGGCTGCGAGTAGACCCGTCGCAGCTCCTCAGCCGTCGCGCCTTCCGCCCGAGCCAGCGCGTACACGACTGGAAGCGACTTCTTGCGATTGCGGATGTCCGCCGCGGGCTGCTTTCCCGTCCGGTTCTCCGCTCCCCACACGCCTAACATGTCATCACGGATCTGGAACGCCACACCCAGCCAGCGGCCGCAGCGTCCCAGCGCCTCCGCCACCGCGAGATCGTCAGCGCCGACCAGGCCGCCCAACCGCAGGGCGCAGTCGAACAGGGCGCCGGTCTTCTTCTCGACCATCTCCAGGTAGGCGTCCTCGCCCACGTCCAGCCGCTCCTCGAAGCTGATGTCCAGCGCCTGGCCCTCCACGATCTCCAGCGTGCACTCGTCCAGGACGCGGGCAGCCTCCACAACACGCTCCGCCGGGACGCCTTCAGAGCCGAGTTTCAGCACCGCCAGGCGGCCCAGGGTCAGCAGGGCATCGCCGGCGTTAATCGCTTGGGCCTCACCCCAGACGCTCCACACCGTGGGGCGGTGCCTGCGCTCCGTGTCGCGGTCCTGGATGTCATCGTGCACCAACGAGAAGTTGTGCACCAGCTCCAGCCCGGCGGCGGCGGGAAGAGCCCCGCGCCAGTCGCCTCCGGCGGCCTCACAGGCCAGCAGGCATAGGGTGGGCCGCAAGGCCTTGCCGCCCTCGGAGCGCACGGGACGCCCTGCGGCGTCCTCCCACCCCAGGTGATAGCGCAGCATACGGTGCAGCTCCTCCGGGTGGCTGCCCGGGGCCAGGCCATCGCTCAGTAGGGAACGCAACCGCTCGTCCAGCGCCCCCCGGTAGCGACCGAAGGCGGACGGCAGATCCACCGCTACTCGCCCATGAGCTGCACCACCACCTCGCGATCGCGGCCGTGATCCAGCTCAATCAGGAAGATCCGCTGCCACTGGCCAACGATCAGCTTGCCGTCCACCACAGGGACGGCTTCGCTGGCGCCGAGCAGCAGGTGCTGGCAGTGGGAGTGCCCGTTGGGACGCTCGCCGTTGTCGGAGAAGGCGTGGGCGGCCTCGTTATGCTTGTACTCAGCGCTACAGGGGGCGATGTTCTCCAGCATCCGCTCCATGTCCGCCAGGAGCGCAGGCTCGTTCTCGTTAATCCGGATAGCGGCGGTGGTGTGCATGGAGAAGACGACCGCGAAGCCGTTGGAGACGCCTGATTCACGAGCCGCCTTTTCGATCCGGTCCGTTATGTCGATGAACTGCGGCCCCTTCTCGGTCCGGATGTTGAAGGTCTGCGAGAGGAACTTCATTGCGGGTTTTCTCCTTCTCAGGCGTTTAATAGGTAGTGTTTGCGATCCGTAGCTCACTGATGCGACCGCTGTTGCGGCCGGCGAAGCGACCCACGAACTCCGCGAACGGCTGCTCGCTCTCCATGGTCTGGGCCAAAAGCGCTAGCTTACGGTGAGGTATGTCGATCTCTGCCTCCGGGTCCAGCCCCTCCGTCCACGCCAGCACACCCATAGCCTCAGAATGATCCTCTTCGCCGTAGATTATCACCCTGAACCCGTCGGCGCATAGGCCCTGAGCGGCCTTCTGTGACTTTCTGGCGATGGGGCCGAAGCAGAATCCCGGCGCCTTCGCTCTCACTACCATCATTGCGGCTCCTCTAGACGATACGGATAATAGCTTCGCTTAGGAACTCCATTCAGGTCGCGCTCACCACCTCCTTTCCGGCGGCTGCTCGCCCCGCCGCCACCAGCACCTCCCGCGCCGCCATCAGGCCGCTGCGTACGGCGCTTTCCATGGTTGCCGGCCAGCCTGTGTCCGTCCAATCCCCGGCCAGGAACAGATTGCCTACAGGCGTCCGCTGGCTGGGCCGCAGCCGTGAGACGCCCGGATGAGCTGCGAACGTGGCGTCCCGCTGCTTCACCACCAGCCCCCGCTTGAGCGCCGCCGTCCGCGCCGCCGGGAACAGGGATTGCACCTCGCGAACGAACAGCTCGACGATCTCTTGCGCGGGCATCTCCGCGAACTCCTGGGCGCCGCTCAGTGAGATATCCAGGTACTGGCCGTCCCCCTCCTGCCCCCACAACTTCGACTTGTTGAACACCCACTGTAGAGGCGTGTTCAGGAAGGCCGCGAACTCCATGTCCGTCACCTGGCGGTCGTACCACAGGTGCACGTTGACGATGGGCGAGGTGTCCATGTGCCCGATCCGCCCGAAGAACGGCTCCTCTCGCAGCGGTTTCGGCAGCAGCGTCAGCAGAGACCGATGATCCAGAGCCATCACGATGAACTGCGCATCCTCATCCGGCCCGCTGATCGCCGCGCGTCCGTCCTCCACCCGCATCCCGGAGATGCTCCGTCCCAACCTTACCTCTCCCCCACGAGACTCGATGTACTCCCGCGCCGCCTCCGCCAGCAGCGCCGACAGGCCAACCCTGGCCCAGCCCACGTTGGCGCCGTTCCGGTCGCGCAGGAACCCTTCCTGAAACACCATCAGCGCCAGGTCAGCGCTGACCGTAGTGACGTCTCCGTTCAGCGTCGGCCGCACGATCAGGTTCCAGAAGCCGCGGACGGCGTTCTCCGTCTGACCGTGGGCGCGGAGCCAATCGGCGAAGGTGACGCCGTCCTGGCCCCGGCGGGCCGCCCGGCCCAGGGAGCGTATCCGCGTCATAGCGTAGGCCGCGCGCACCTTCTCCGCCGGCGAGAGCGAGCGGAACCGCAACAGCGAAGGGAGGAGATGCAGCGGCGGCGGCAGCGCCCCGCTCTGCAGCACGCTCTCTCCCCACACCTTATCGATTACCCGCACCCGCATCCGCTTCTGAAGGTAGGCCTTCCGCCATACACCCAGCCGCTTCAGTAGCCCAATGTATTCCGTGCAGCAGCCCATGAACACGTGCTGGCCGTTGTCCACTTCCACGCCGGACCGCTTATCGACGTAGGAGTAGGTGCGTCCGCCCAGGAAGGGCCGCTTCTCCACCAGCGTCACCTTGAGCCCGGCGTCGGCCAGTTCGCAGGCGGTAGTGATACCGGCCAGGCCAGCGCCGGCCACGATAACGGATGGCCTCTCGCTCACAGCACCAGGCTCCTCACCAGCTCGCGGCCGGCCAGCGCCAGCTTCTGGCCCGCGCTCAGGCTCACCCGTCGCTGCAGCACCGTCTCCGGCTCCCGCTGGATGTCGTCCAGGATAGTGCTGTATATGCCCGCCATCACCCCCACACAGGCCCTGGCCCGCCGCGAAAGGTAGGGCAACAGCCGCCGGCCGCTCCCGAAGTAGTGACGCGCCCTCTCGGTCTGGAGCGCCATCAGCCGCCGGAAGGCGTCGTTGGCCACGCCCTCCCGCAGGTCGTCCTCCGCGTAGCCGAAGCGCGCCAGCTCGTCCAGAGGCAGGTAGATGCGGTCCC
>CBDURB010000191.1:0-4123 GCA_965369585.1 uncultured bacterium | reverse complement strand
GGTGGAGGAGGAGAAGTACTGTGTGGATATCCTGAAGCAGACTTACGCTGTGCGGAGGGCGATCGAGAAGCTGGAGGCTAAGATCCTCGATAACCACCTCCACACCTGCGCCATCGACGGCATCCGCGACGGCCGCTCGGAAGAGGTGATCGGCGAGCTGCTGGAGCTATACGAGCTGGCGAACAAGTAGCGCACGCGATGGCTGAAGACGAACGGTTCGAGATAGAGCTGGAGCTGCGGGAAGAGACCCGCGGCGGATTGGCGACGGTCGCCAGCGCCCTCATCGGGAGATGGTGATGAATTCTGCCGGGCATCCTCGCCGGTCTGGGCGGGGCAGTGGGCGGGCTGCAGACGTGGCTGTCCACGGCGGCGCCGGGGTTGCTGGCCTTCAGCTGGACGTCGCTGCTGTTCGCCCACTACTGGAACCGCTTCCGTCACGGCGGCGGCGCCCTGCCCTGGGTGCTGGGCATCCTCTGGTCTTCCACCTGGCTCCTGGTGGCGACCAGCGCCATCTTCGCGGTGAGCCGCACCGCCGGGGGCGGCGCCTGGGCGTACCTTGGTTTGGACTGGAAGCCGCTGCTCCAGCAGGGGCTGACCGGCACGTACCTGGCCCTGCTGGCCGCGGACGTGGCGCTGGCCGCAGGCTGGTGGCGGATCGACGTTTCGGGGGTGTTGAGCCGAGTGGTGGGTCTGCGGTCGGGGCAGCTTGCCAGAGCGCTGGGGCAGTTGCTCTATCTAGCGCTGGGCGTCGGCCTGGCCGCAGCCGTCGGAGTTATCGCGGTCAACGTGAGGTAGTTGGATGAGTCCAGAAGAGAAGAAGAGGCAGGAGATTGAGGAGCTGATCGTCCCCGTGGCGGGGATGACCTGCGCCGCCTGCGTCCTCACCATCGAGAAGGCCCTGCGGGGTTTGCCCGGCGTCAAGGAGGCGGCGGTGAGCCTGGCCGGGGGCAAGGCCGCCGTCAAGCTGGACCCCGAGGCCTGCACCCTGCCGGACATCGAGCGCGTCATTGAGGACATTGGCTACGAGGTGCCGTGGTCTCGCCTTCAGCTTCTCGTGCTGGGGATGATGGGCAGCCACTGCGAGGAGAACATCACGGCTGCCCTGAAGTCGCTGCCCGGCGTCGTCGCCGTGCAGGCCACATCAGCCACGGACACCGTAAGCGTGGAGTTCTCCGACGCTCTGGTGTCCGGAGCGACGATAAAGAAGACGGTTCGCGGGCTGGGCTACGAGGTGTCGGAGAAGGGCGAGGGGGAGGACGCCCTGGACCGCGAGCGCAACCTGCGCCAGGGCGAGATACGGCGGCAGCTCCTGAACATGGCGTTCGCCTGGCCCCTGGGCGCCCTGGTGATGCTGGGCACGTTCAGCGAGTTCTGGGTGTTCAAGGGCATAGTGCCGGCCTTCATGGGCGAGAAGCTGTTCCTGTTCGCTCTCACCACACCCATAGTCGCCGGCCCGGGGCGTCAGTTCTTCGTCAACTCCTGGAACGGCCTCCGCCGCGGCGTCACCGATATGAACCTCCTCTACGCCACCGGCATCGGCGCCGCCTACATGATCGCCGTCATCAACACGTTCTGGCCCGGAGCGGGCTTCGGTGGCGAGAAGGCTACCTTCTACGAGGCGGCGGCCCTCCTCACCGCCTTCATCATCCTGGGCCGCTACCTGGAGGCGATCACCCGCGGCCGCACATCGGAGGCGATCCGGAAGCTGATGAAGCTACAACCCAAGCGGGCACGCGTGGTTCGCGACGGTAAGGAGATCGATATCCCGGCCGATGAGGTGGAGGCCGGCGACGTCTGCCTGGTCCGTCCCGGCGAGAGTATCCCCGTGGACGGCGTGGTCGTCGATGGCTACTCCGCCGTGGACGAGGCGATGGTCACGGGGGAGAGCCTGCCGGTGGAGAAGCGCGCCGGCGACGAGGTGATAGGCGGCACGATGAATAAGACCGGCGCCTTTCGCTTCCGCGCCACGCGCATAGGAGCGGAGACATCGCTCGCCCAGATCATAAAGCTGGTGGAGGAGGCGCAGCTGACGAAGGCGCCCATCCAGGCGCTGGCCGATAAGGTGGCGGGCCACTTCATCCTGGCCGTGCACGCTCTGGCGCTGGCCGTCTTCCTCTTCTGGTTCTTCGTCGGCTTCGAGCTCTGGTTCTCGCCGGACACCCGGCTGGTGCTCACGCCGTACAAGCTGGAAGACCTGGAGGTGTTTGGGCTGGCGCTCCTGATCTCCGTGACGGTCCTCGTCATCTCCTGCCCTTGCGCCGTGGGGCTGGCGACGCCCAGCGCCATGATGGCCGGCACCGGCAAGGGCGCCGAGTTCGGCATTCTGTTCAAGGGCGCCGACGCTATGGAGGCCACCGCCAAGGTGAGGGTGGTGGTGCTGGATAAGACAGGCACCCTGACCAAGGGCAAGCCTTCGGTGACCGATGTCGTGGCCGTGAATGGGCCCTCCGACGATGTGCTGCGTCTGGCGGCGGCGGCGGAGGTGAACTCCGAGCATCCCCTGGGCGAGGCGATCGTGCGCGGCGCCGCCGAGCGGAACATCGATGTTCAGGCCGCGGACAGCTTCCAGGCCGTGCCCGGCCAGGGTGTGGAGGCCCAGCTTGACGGCAAGACGGTTCTCTTGGGCAACCGCAAGCTGATGGCGGAGCGCAATGTCAGCCTGGACGGGCTGCTCCCGGAAGCGGAGCGTCTGGAGACCGAAGGCAAGACGGTGATGTTCGTGGCCGCGGACGGGCGCACGATGGGCCTGGTGGCCGTCGCCGACACGCTGAAGGAGACCTCGGTCCGCGCTGTGCGAGAGCTCAAGCGGTTGGGCATGGAGGTGGCGATGATCACCGGCGATAACCGTCGCACCGCCGAGGCGGTAGGCCGTCAACTGGGCATCGACCGGGTGCTGGCGGAGGTGCTGCCCCAGGACAAGGCGGTGGAGGTTCGCAAGCTCCAGGGGGAGGGTAAGACGGTGGCGATGGTGGGCGACGGCATCAACGATGCCCCGGCCCTGGCCCAGGCCGACGCCGGCATGGCGATCGGTTCAGGCACCGATGTCGCGAAGGAGACCGGCAACGTCATCCTCATCCGCGACGACATCCTGGACGTGGTGGCGGCGGTGCAAGTGGCCCGCGCCACGATGCGACTGGTGAGGCAGAATCTGGGCTGGGCGTTCGGCTACAACGCGGCGGCCATACCGCTGGGCGCCGGTATCCTCTACCCGTTCGTGGCACAAGTGGTGAGCCCGGAGCTGGCGGCGCTGCTCATGGCCACCAGTTCTCTCTCCGTCACGATGAACACGCTGAGGATGAGGGGCTACGTACCGCCTATCAAGCGCGGGCCACCCTCAGGGTCACCTGAGCTGGCCAAGCGGGAGCGCGAACCCACACTGGAGGTGGCGCAATGAGGTTCACGCCGGAGGACGCGGGCCGCCTGAGCGCGGCGATCTACGCGACGCTGTCCGCTCTGGTGGCCGGCATCTTCTTCGCCGTGACCATGCTCACGGGCGACTACTCCTGGGTGGCGCGAGTGGGGGGCAGCGTCTGGCTGTTCCTGCTGAGCATGATCATCCTCATGCCCACGGTGACGCCTCGGGTGCGCAGGTGGCTGGAGGGCTAGCCGCATACGACAACTATGTCCTAGAGTGGGCGGTGGTAGTGGAGAGAGACGAACGAGGTATTAGTTGCGGCGCGTCCTGAGGATTGTTATCCCCGTGGTCATGGTGAGCCTGGGCGTCCTCACCGTGGCATTGGGAGGGTGGAAAGCCGCTATCGCCCTAATCCCCATCCTGGCGATACATGTCGCCGTCGCTCTAGTCGTCATTCCGCTGTGGGCTCGTTACCGGCGAAGGCGCAAGGCGACAAGAGCGACCGACGGAGACTGACGGACGCGGGTTACCCGCGTTACCCGCGTCCTCGGCAGACCGCGCGGCCCGCGCTGTAGCGAATCCAAACATTCTCCGTCTTTACTAATCGACATGCCAACTAGCGGGCGAGTGATAATGCTTGGCGGTATGAGTGCGCTGGCCATCGCATTCGCCATGCTGCTCCTCGCCGCCTGCGGCGGCGGGAGTGGCGAGGGCTCAAGCCCACAAGCGGCACCACCGGCTGACAGTAACCCCCAGGCCGGCCGCGAA
>CBDURB010000190.1:0-4147 GCA_965369585.1 uncultured bacterium | reverse complement strand
ATCGTGGGGCGACCCATGGCCCTGCTGCTCAGCCTCAAGGGTGCTGCTCAAGCTACGCATCAGGGGAGCCTCGTGAACTTCCGGGTCGTCTTCGGTGGGGTGCCGCTCTCAAGCGCGGTGTAGATAGCGTCTCGCTTGCGCTCGCCGGAGCGGATGAAGGCCGACGCGACCGTCCGGGCCTGCTCCATGTAGGCGTCCGCCGTCCCTAGCTCAGTAGTCACCTGAGCAGCGTACTGGCCAGGGACGTTGGGGCCACCGACAGTGACGGTGTTGATGAGCGCACGTGCCGTGTCCAAGGTCGTTACCCCTTGCGCTATCTCCGTGGCCCCTTCATCCGCATAGCGGAGGAAACGGGTGGCGACGGAGATCTGTGCCTCTGCGGCCACAAGGTGGACGAAGTGCCGTTCCAAATCCCTGGTGAGGGATGAGCCCAGCATCGTGACCACGTCGTTGTTGGCGACGTCGCTCTCTAGCGCCGGGAAGATGGTGAGTGTCCCTGCCCCCGTGGACAGCGTCACGCCACCGGTATCGGTGACCCGGTACTTCCCGCGGAGCCCAGCGACGGTGAACTCCTGGTCCTCGGCAACCACCTCTGAGCCGTTGAACCCGTCGACCGCGATGGAGGTATCTCCTGCCGAGGCTCCAGCCGAGAGCGCCCCCGCCAGGTCGGTCAGTTGAGAGACCTGGTGCCGGCGGGCAAAGGTGACGTCGACCTTGAGGTTGGCATGGGCGATCGAGGAGTCGTCAGGACGGAAGCCTATGTCGATATCGAGCCGCCCGTCGCCCAAGTCCGTGTAGCTCCGTTCCCGTGTGGGGTTGCGCCGGAGGGGATAGAAGACGTGTCGCACGCCTGAGTCGGCACCCACCCCATCGAGCACGTCGCCGATGAAGAGCTCCCGGTAGTGACGGCAGTTCTCATTGAACATGTCGTAGCGGTCACCGGTGGTGGTGAAGATGTCGCTCGAGATGGTGAGCTGAGAGGTGCTGACGAAGGCGGTAACGATGGCGTAGTCGTCGGTGGAATCGTTGTAGACCACCTTACCTACGTCCGATGCCCGGAACTGGGCCTCTCCGCTGTCCACCAAGGCACCAGAGGTGGTCGTTGAGGTGCTGCCGGTGCGCGTCTCGAACTCGAACGTGAGCGTCTGCATCAGCGGCCGGCGCAAGGAGAGGTCCCGCAGCACCTCCTCCATCTTCGTATCGAGGGTGGCTGCGGTGTAGAGGACGTTCGAGGAGTCTTCGAGCGCCTCCTCGATGTCGTCCCTGAGTTGGACGAAGGTGAGCGGCATGAACTACGCCTCTGACTCCAGGCCGAGTCGTAGCGCCATGTAGTTCATGGTGATGCGGTCCTTGGCCGTCTGCGTCGTGGCCGCACGGTAGGCAGTCTGCGCTGCCTCAAGCGGCGTCGGGACGTGCGCTACTGCTGGCGGCCGTACGAACCGTTTGGCGAGCGTCGCACGCGGTGCGTAGATGTCGCCTGGCCCTGCGGATGACTTGACGGCACCCTTCGCGCCGACGACGTCCGCTGGCACCACGCTGTGGCCCTCTGGCGGCGACCAGTTGGTGCCTTCATCAAGCACGATGACGTTGGTTACGATATTGGTGTCGTCGTTGATAACCGCTTGTCTACTCATTATGACCCACTACTCCACAACCGAACTTCACCGCGGCCTCCAGCCCCGCCTGCACCGCCGACAGTGGTGCCACCTGCACCCCCACCGCCGCCTCCGGCAGGTGCCCCGCCTGCACCACCGGCTCCACCTGTTTCATTAGCGCCACCGCCCCCGCCCCCACCGCCTGTGCCTGCGCCTGTTGTGGAGTCAGCGCCAGCCGTACCGGCGTTTCCACCGGTACCGCCTGCTGCACCTCCACCTCCTGTGGCGTACGTTGCAGAGCCACCGCCTGCGCCACCAGCGCGCTCGGCGTTGGCGCCATCCACACCACCACCTGCCCCACCCCCAGGGCCGCCTTGGACAGAGTCCCCTCCTGCAACGCCTGTAGCAGTCGCGTTCTGCTCGCCGCCACCGCCCGATGCACCGCCTTCTTCAGAGGGGGCACCCGCAGCAGCCGAGACGCCCGTTGCGCCTCCTCCCCCAACGTTGTCCGGGTCAAGGTCGGATTGCGTAGGCTCACCGGCAGCACCATCCGTCGTACCAGCGATAGAGACAGAGCCGCCACCACCCCCTCCGAAACGATCGCCGCCGTCTGACGCCAGCGTCCCGCCGCCCCCGTAGGCGGTCAGAAGCGAGCCGAAAGAGGAGTTGCCTCCTGCGCCGCTGTTCGAGCCTCCTGCCGCGGAGCCTCCCGCACCGCCTGCGTTGCCCGCGCCTATTGTTACCGTCTCAGTAACACCGACATCAAGCGCGGCGAAAACAGCATAGGTGCGAGCACCTCCGCCACCGCCTCCTCCGGCCGAACGGATGTTACCGGCCGAGGCGCCTTCGCCGCCTGAGCCACCTCCGCCTGCGCCGAAGCATTCGACAATAATTGTCGTTGCACCTCGCGGCTTGGTATAGGTTCCTGTCGATGTAAAGCGCTCGAATATCATGCTAATCCTTGGCTAAGATGGTCCAGACACGGACCTCGCCGCGTGCTCCTGCGCCACTTGCGCCGCCTGTACTCTCACCCCCACCGCCGCCTCCGCCTGCACCAGCGGGTGCTCCGCCTGCCCCACCAGCCCCGCCTGTCGTGGTCGCGCTTCCGCCACCGCCTCCACCACCGTCTCCTGCCTGGGTAGGAGAGGAGTTGCCCGCGCCACCAGCGCCACCAGGGTCGGAGCCTGCTGCCCCGCCACCACCGGCACTGTAACCACCATTCGATCCGCCTGCGTTGCCTGCTTCATCCACGTTCCCGGCAGACTTACCACGAGCGCCACCTCCGGCTCCTCCGGCCCAAACCGAGTCAGCGCCTTCTCCAGAGGTGGCATCGGCACGGCCTCTACCGCCTGAGGCTCCACCCCATTCGGCGGTTTGCCCATCCTTCCCCCCGCCTCCTCCGACGTTCTGGGAAGTGAAGTCTGATTGAGTAGGTTCACCGGCTGTTCCATCTGTAGCACCCGAGGCATCGCCTCCAGCCGAAACGCTCCCGCCTCCACCTCCGCGGCCAGCCTGCCCTCCTATCCCTCCGCCTCCTCCACCGCCGCCATAGGCAGTCACGAGAGAGCCGAACGAGGAGTTGCCTCCTCCATTACCATTAGAGCCTACGGCAGTCGTACCTCCTGCAACGGAGGCACCGGCAGCACCTATCGTCACTGTCTCAGTGACACCGACGTCAAGTGCAGCGTAGGTCCGACGCACCCGTGCGCCTCCACCGCCTCCGGAACCACCACAGGCGTCGGTTCCGTCGTTTTGGCCCTCGCCACCACCCCCTGACCCACCCGCGCCTAAAACGTCAACAAGAACGAGCACCGCACCTCTTGGCTTGGTGTAAGTTCCCGATGACGTGAAGCGCTCGAAGATTGCCACTAGAGCGCCAGGTCGAAGAATGAATTACAGAGCGCCTTTATGCCCCATATCTCGTCCTCGTTCAGTTCCTTGGCCACGAGCGCGACAACGTACAGCTTGCCGTTCCAGAACTCCTCTGCTACGGGTGTGGCAGCAGCAGAGAGTGTGTGAGCAAGGAGCAGTTTCTCTGCCGAGCCAGGGTCTTCCTGCGCTGTGTACGACCCCGACGAACTGTTCGCATCGTCGAGCTCCGCCCCATCCACGAACACATTGAAGGCGTCATTCGCCACAGCACCGCTCTTGGTGAAGACCAACAGGTGTGGGTTGGTGTCCGCGAGGGCTGTCTGGTCTTGGCGACCGATGAAGGCATTGGCAGATTCATCGTAGGACTCGATGGTCGGGTAGCCGTTCGTCGCTGTCAGGAACGTGCGCCAGTGGCGCTGCTCACCATCCGTGTCCTTGTTCCAGACCGAGAGGATGGTGGCCGCAGCCGCAGGGGTCGTGTCGTCTGCCGAGACGAGCGCAACAACGCTGAACGGCTCGTCGCTCGTCCCGTCACCGAAGAAGAAGTCAGCGCTGTAGGGGACATCTGCCTCGTCTGCCGAAGCATCGAAGTCCACCCCGACACCAGAACCCTGCGTCGAGATGCTTGAAGCAATGGTGGCGTCGTAGGTGAAGACAGAGGCATCCTTGTCTTCAGAGGT
>CBDURB010000189.1:0-4152 GCA_965369585.1 uncultured bacterium | reverse complement strand
TGTTCGCCGGGGCGCCGGGCGGATCGGATGTGCCGGTTCCGCCACCCGCGCAGCCGCGCCCCCAGCCTGGAGAGAGTTCCGCCGGTGGGGAATCCTAGGGATATGGATATGGTAGGTCCAGACAAAACCCAAGAGAGAGGTGTCATGGAATGAAAAGGATCGATGCGAGTATCCGGCCAGAACGGCTCCCAGCGGTGAAGTCGGCGCTCGAAGAGCTTGGCTACGGTGGCATGACGATATCCGAAGTGAAGGGTCACGGAGTCCAGAAGGGGATCATGGAGCAGTGGCGCGGCCGACCGTATCGGGTGGAGTTTCTCTCCAAGCTCTGGCTGCTGCTGGTGGTGGACGATGAGCACGCGGAGAAGGTAATCACAACCATTCGCGAGAACGCGACGACAGGGGAGGTTGGCGACGGCAAGATCTTTGTTTCCACTGTGGACGACGTTATCCGGGTGCGCACAGGAGAACGCGGGAAGGCCGCAATCTAACCCACCGCCGCTTCGCCCCAGATGTAACGTGAATTTAACGTGCGGGCGGGCGTTTGGTAACACGCGCGTAACGATTAGCCCGCACAATGAGAGGTGGGTATGGGAGCGATAGGACAGGATGCTGTCCAGCTTCGGTCCCATCCCTCCCTTTGGGCCTTGGGGCGATGGCTGAAACAGCCTCGCCCCTTCGCCTTTTAGTCGCCGCGCCCTATAGCGCCTGCCAGACGCGCTTCCCCTCCAGCCGCACCAGCTTGCCGAACCCCGGGTCCGGGAAGTGGCAGATGGCCGCCAGCAGCCCGTCCGCCTCTAACTGGTCGAACACCTTGCTGCGGGTCTCGACCGCCGTTGCGGGGTCGCCGTCGAAGCCGCAACTCCACTCCGTACGATCGACCTGGGCCGGATGGTGGGCAAGGTCGCCGGTGACGATCGCTCTCTCGCCCGCGGAAGAGACCATGATGCTGGTGTGGCCGGGGGTATGCCCCGGCGTGGGGTAGGTGGTGAGCTCCGGTGTGATCGCCTTCTCGCCGGAGAAGAGGTCGACGAGCCCGTCCTCCTTGAGGGGGAGGACGGCGG
Source organism: uncultured bacterium (assembly GCA_965369585.1). Taxonomy (GTDB): domain Bacteria; phylum Chloroflexota; class Dehalococcoidia; order SM23-28-2; family RBG-16-64-32; genus JADFNQ01. The sequence goes on along the minus strand of CBDURB010000189.1, from coordinate 3,091 downwards.
CGCCGATGTGGGGGTTCTGAGAGACCACTTCCGGCTTGGTGAAGAAATCCCAGTCGGCCTGAGGGATCCAGTGGCGGGCGTTGGAGAATGTGGGCGCGTTGTCAGCGGTCCGGTTCCAGCCCACGTGGTCCGGGTGAAGGTGCGTGAAGACCACTATGTCCACGCTGTCCGGCGGGACGCCCTTGGAGTTCATCTCCTCCAGCAGGCGGCCGCCCATGCCTGGGCCTATGCCGGTGTCCACGAGGACGGTCTTGCCCTGGGAACGCAACGCGTAGCAGTGGGCGTAGGTGCGGAACTTATCGTCGCCGGCGTAGGAGCCGGGATAGCGGTCCCTATAGGGGTCGAAGTCCTGCTGGCTGTTGTTGGGGAAGAACGCCGCCCAGGGGAACTCCATCGGCGTGTCCAGTAGCGATACGATCTCCACGTTGCCCACGGTCACCTTCGCGCCGGCCATGAGAGCCTCCTTCTGAAATCACGAAACGCACCACCTTACAGATACGGCGTTCGCGGGGGCGTGTCAATAGGGACAGTCTCCTCAGCGGACGGTGAGCGTTGCTTCCATCCCCGGATGGTAGGTGCAGACGTAGAAATGGATACCCGGCTCGTCCAGCACGATAGATGTGCCATCGCCGCTATTCAGGTTGCCGCTGTCGAAGGCCTCGGCGACGGCGTTGTGAGGGACGGGGTCGCGGTTCACCCAGGCAATTTCGGTACCCACGTTCACCGTGAGCTTGGCGGGGAAGAACTCGTAGTCGCGCATCTCCACCGTGACCTGCTCAGCGCCGGACACGACCGGGGTCTGGTCGACGCCGGCGCTGCCGCGGCGCATCATCCCCATATGGTCCCCACCCCACCAGGTCATCGCGCCCAACATGACTGCCATGAAGGCCAGGCCAAGGCCTACGGCGGCGATAAGGGGCAGCACAGGAAGTACGGTTCCGCGCTGCTGCTGGCGTGACGAGCGGTTGTTCTGCATGTTGATGCCGGAGCGGCCCACCCGCTTACCATGATAGATAAGCGTTCGGGGCACGGCAACTAACCGTGCCCCGAATGCTCTGTGAGGCCGTAGGGGGCCTAGCGCCCGGCTTGTCCAGCGCTCCGACCTCTCAGCCGGAGCTCATTTGAGGGCGACCTCGGTCTCGCTCAGGAGCCGTGGCCTCAGTTGTTTTCAGGCTCGTTCGGCGCGCTACGAGTCTTTCACGATATCCCCATAGCCATCGCCACATGTATAACCTCGCAGGGCGACGAATGTTACAGTGACGGCTCAATAAGGGAATACGTCTCGAAGCTCGAAGCGGGGGCCGTCCTTGCAGACGAGCTTCACTCCGCGCCGAGCGAACACCGCACAGCCGTAGCAGACGCCGGTGCCGCAGCCCATGCGCTCTTCCAGCAGCGCCTGGACCGGCTTGCGAGTGCGGGCCTCCCTCAGCACCCCAGACATTGAGCGAAACATGGCGTTGGGCCCGCAGGTGAAGACCTGGTCGGCCCAGGGGAGGTGATCCGAAAGAAGGTCGGTCACGAGGCCGTGGTGGCCGGCCGAGCCGTCGTCGGTGGCGGAGAGCAGCTCGACCTCCTTCGGGAGAAGCTTCGTGGGGTAGAGCTTGGAGGCGGTGCGAGCGCCCTGGAGCAGCGTTACGGCTTTGCCCCGCTTGATCGCCTCGTCAGCCAGGGCGATGAGCGGTGCGACGCCGAGCCCGCCGGCGACCAGGAGCAGGTTCTGCGCATCGCGTTTGACAGCGTAGCCTTTACCCAGGGGCCCGAACAGCGTCAGCTGATCGCCGGCCTGGCGCTGGGAGAGCCAGGCCGTCCCACGCCCGCGGACGTCGTAGAGGATGGCAAACTGACGTTCGTCGTCATTATCGCGGAAGCGGTGGAAGCTCATGGGCCTCGGGAGCAACGGGTCGTAACCGTCAGCGCAGTGGATCATGAGAAAGCGCCCCGGCGAGGCGCCGCGGGCGATGGGCGGGCAGGAGAGCCACATGAGGAACGTACCCTCGTACACCTGCTCGTGGGAGAGGATGCGGGCGGTCTCCAGCTTCACGGCGAAAGGTAGTCTCGCAGGGGCTGGATGGTGAAGTGGCGGTCGCCGCCGGCGAGGGTGGAGACGGCGGCGGCGGCGGTATCGATGGAGGTGAACGAGGGGATGCGGCGCTCGGCGGCGGCGCGGCGGATATGAAAGCCGTCGCGCAGGGTGGCGGCCTGACCACCCTCCGGCGTGTTGATTACCACGTCCACCAGCCCCTCAAGGATGACGTCAACTACGTTCGGGTGGCCTTCGTCCAACCGCTTTGGCACCTGCTCGACGGCCAGGTTGACGGCTCTGAGCATGGCCGCGGTACCCTCAGTCGCGTACATGCGATAGCCGCACTCGGCCAGGCTGCGTACGACCGGCAGGGCCTCCGGCTTGGTGCGGTCGGCGAGGCTGAGGAGGATGGAACCGTTGTTGGGCATCGCCAGGCCGGAGGCGTGGAGGGCCTTGGCCAGGGCGGACTCGAAGGTGTAGTCCACGCCCATCACCTCGCCGGTAGACTTCATCTCCGGGCCGAGGTGGGTATCTACGCCGATCAGCTTGGACATGGAGAAGACCGGCGCCTTGACCGCCACTAGCTTACGCTTGGGCCAAAGCCCCGGCTTGTAGCCTAGCTCCGCCAGCGTCTTGCCCAGCATAACCTGGATGGCGAGGCGGACCATGGGGACACCGGTCACCTTAGAGATGAACGGTATCGTGCGGCTGGCGCGGGGGTTCAGCTCCAGGACGTACACGGTCGAGCTCCCGCCATCCCCGCCAGAGGGGAGCTGACCACCGCGTTCGTGCGTGCCTGAGCGCATGATCACGTACTGGAGGTTCATCAGGCCGCGCACCTTGAGCGCGGCACCGATGCGCTGGGTGTAGTCCACGATGGTGTTCACCTCATCCATAGTGAGGCCAAGGGCAGGGTAGACCGCCATGGAATCGCCGGAGTGGACACCGGCGCGCTCAATGTGCTCCATGACGCCGGGAATGAGGGTGGACTCGCCGTCGCAGACGGCATCCACCTCCGCCTCCTTGCCTTCGAGGTACTTATCGATGAGGATGGGCTTGCCTTCGGCG
>CBDURB010000188.1:0-4166 GCA_965369585.1 uncultured bacterium | reverse complement strand
GACGCTGTTCTACGGCCAGCCGGTGGCTGCCGTATTGGCCGAGGAGCCGCACACGGCTGAGGCCGCCCTGGAGCTGATTGAGGTGGAGTACGAGGAGCTGCCGCCGGTGCTGGACCTCGTGGCCGCTATACGGGAGGACTCGCCCCTGACCCGTTCGCCCATGGGTAAGGTGGACCGCACGGAGGAGAAAGGCCACATTACTGCCGAGGTGGAGCAGAAAGAGGCCGAAGGCAAGCCTGGCAACATCGCGTCCCAGATGACGTTCAACCGCGGGGACGTGGAGCAGGGCTTCGCTGAGGCGGACGTGGTGATCGAGGAGACCTGGCGGTCGGCGATGGTCCATCAGTCATACATCGAGCCGCACGCCACTATCGCCGACTACGACCCCGGCCCCGACGGAGAGCTGGCGATCTGGACCAGCACCCAGGCCCCCTTCTTCATCCGCGATGAGGTGTCAAAGGCGCTGAGAATGCCTGAGTCTCGCATCCGCGTGACCGCCACCGAGGTGGGCGGCGGCTTCGGCGGCAAGATCTACCTCACGGAGTTGATGGTGGCCATGCTGGCGATGATCGTCCGCCGGCCCGTGAAGTACATCATGAGCCGCAAAGAAGACATGCTGGCGGCCACCCCCGCGCCGCAAGCCATCATCGATCTGAAGACCGGCATGAAGAAGGACGGCACCCTTACCGCCCTCAAGACCCGTCTTATCTACGACTCCGGCGCATTCCCGGGCGCTCCCATGCTGCCCGGCTGCCTCACCATCGGCGGCTACTACAAGTGCGCCAACCTGGAGATTCAGGGGTTGGAGGTGCTCACCAACAAGGTGAGCGTGGGCGCCCTGCGCGCACCCGGCGCTCACAACGCCACCTTCGCCCTGGAGAGCCACATGGACATGATGGCCAAGGAGCTGGGCCTGGACCCGCTGGAGGTACGGCTCAAGAACGCTATGGAAGAGGGTGACCCCCTGCCCAGCGGCCAGCCTTACACTCGCATCGGCCTCAAAGAGTGCCTGGACGCCATAGGGAACAGCCGGCTCTGGAAGGACCGATCTGAGGCGAAACAGCACCCTAATCGCGGGATAGCGCTGGCGGTGGGGGGCTGGCTGGGCGGCCTCCAGCCCGCGAGCGCTATCGTGAGCCTGAACGGCGACGGTACCATCAACGTCATCGTCGGCTCGGCCGATATCACCGGCACGAACACCTCCTTCGCCCAGATCACGGCGGAGGTGCTGAACATACCGCTGTCCATGGTAGGCGTCACCACCGGCGACACGAAATCGGCGCCCTTCGCCGGCATGAGCGCCGGCAGCAAGACGACCATCACCGTAGGGTTGGCCGTCAAAGAGGCCGCCGAGGATGCGAAGCAGCAGATGCTGAAGATCGCGTCTCGCAGGCTGGAGTGCGAGCCGGATGACCTGGAGATGATCGACGGCGAGATACGGGTGAAGGGATCGTCCGACAAGTCCCTGACGTTCTTGCGCCTGGGGCGGATCACCACCAACTTCGCGGCGCCCTTCGCCACCATCGTCGGACGGGGCGCGATAACAGCCCGCCGGCAGGCGCCGGGGTTCAGCGTCCAGGCCGCGGAGGTAGAAGTGGACACGGACACCGGGGAGCTGACCATCCTTCGCTACACCATCGCCCAAGACGCGGGGTTCGCCATCAACCCGCTCTCCGTGTCGGGCCAGATGCAGGGCGGCGCCAGCCAGGGGCTGGGCATCGCCCTCTCCGAGGAGATGCTCTACGACGATGAGGGGCACCTGCTTAACGCCAACCTGCTGGACTACCGCCTGCCAACCACACGTGACCTGCCGCCCATTGAGACGATCATCGTGGAGGTGCCCTCGGAGGACGGGCCGTACGGGGCGCGCATCGTCGGCGAGCCGTCGATCGTGGCCGGCGCGGCGGCCGTCACCAACGCCATCGACGAGGCCGTGGGCGCCCGCCTGTATGAAGTCCCCGCGACGCCGGAACGCATCCTGAAGACTCTGGGCAAGATATAGGGACGAAGAGCAAAGGGAGGTATGGGATGAAGCCCACTAAGGAACAGATCAAGCAATACTACTCGCAGGCGCTGCAGCGTTGCCTCGACTCGTACGCGCAGCTGGGCGATAAGGAGTGGAAGAAGAAGGCGTCGGACCGCTGGACGGCCAAGGACTACCTGGCGCACCTGGTCATCACGCAGGAGGAGCAGGGCAACCGCCTGACCCAGCAGGCGCTCGCGGGGGAGCCCGGACAGCTACCCGGCTTCGATGGGCGTGAGGCGATCAACGACTACAATGAGCAGATGCTGGCGAAGGTGCGCGACCTGCCGGTAGCCGAGCTCATGGACCGCCTCAAGGCCACCTTCGAAGAGAGCCTGCGAACCCTGGAGGGGTTCAGCGAGGCGGACCTGGACAAGCCCGCCTCCAGCCCCGAGTGGGACCGCCCCGGCACGATGCGCGATCTGTTCTTCGCCAGCTACCTGCACCTGCCCGGACACTACCAGGACATCCGCCGTGCCGCCAAGAAGAAGCTGCCCCATTGGATGGAGGCCGGCACCCCGGAGGAGGTGCACTTCCAACTGGACCGGATCTTCCACTTCATGCCCCTGGTCTTCTGGCCCGACCGCGGCGCTGATATGAACGTAACTTACGCGTTCAACATGGAGGGCGCGGGCGGCGGCCAGTGGGCGCTGCGCATCGGCGATGGCAAAGCGGTGACCGAGGATGGCGCACCGGAGAGCTTCGACATGGAGCTTCGCACGAAGCCGCAGCTCTGGATCGACCTCTCCAACAACGACCTCAACCCGATGTGGGCCATCACAACGCGTAAGGTACACCTCGGCGGCAACGCGGGCCTGGCGATGAAGCTGGGCACGCTCTTCCAGGTAAGCGAGTAGAGCGGGGGCAATTGGCCACAGAGGTTGGCCCCGATCCAGTGGAAGACGGAACAGAGCCCGCCAGGGACGAGATCAAGCACCACTGCTCGCAGGCGCTAAAGCGCTGCCTCGACTCCTTCGCCTTGCTGGACGATAAGGAGTGGGGGAAAAAGGTGTCGTCCCGGTGGACAGCCAAGGACTACCTGGCACACATAGTCATCGCCCAGGAGGAGGAGGCCAACCGCCTGATCCGGCAAGCGCTGGCCGGAGAGCCGGCGCAGCTACCGGGTTTTGACGGGCGCGAAGACATCAACGACTACAACGACCGGATGCTGGCCAGCGTGCGCGACCTTCCCGTGAGCGAACTCATGGACCGCCTCAAAGCCGCCTTCGAGGACATCCTAGGAACCCTCGCCGGCCTCAGCGAGGCGGACCTGGACAAGCCAGCTTCCAGCCCCGGCTGGGACCGCGCTGGCACTGTGCGTGATCACTTCTTCGCCAGCTACCTGCACTTGCCCAGCCACTACCAAGACATCCGTCGCGCAGCCAAGAAGAAGCTCCCTCACTGGATGGAGGCCGGCACACCGGAAGAGGTGCACTTCCATTTGGGCCGGACGTTCCACTACCTGTCCCTCATCTTCCGGAGCGACCGCGCCGGCGATATGCAGGCCACCTATCTGTTCACGATGGAGGGCGAGGGCGGCGGCAAGTGGTCGGTGCGCATCGCAGACGGAAAGGCGGAGACCGATGACGGCACGCCGGAGAGCTTCGATATAGAGCTGCGCACCAGGCCGGAGCTGTGGTTGGACCTCTCCACCAAGGACCTGAACCCAGTGTGGGCGATCACGACCGGCAAGATGCACCTGTCAGGGAACATGTCTCTAGCCATGAAGCTGGACTCACTGTTTCAGGTAAACGAGTAGGGTACGCAGGATGACCATCGCCGCCATCCTCCTGGCCGGAGGGGAAAGCTCCCGCATGGGCACCGCCAAGCCGCTGCTGGAGTGGGGCGGGAATACCCTGATCGAGTACCAGCTCGCCCAGCTCAAGGAGCCCCCGGTGGACCGGCTGGTGGTGGTACTGGGGCACCGCGCCGATGAGGTTCTGCCCTACGTCCGCGGCCCCGACGTAGTCGGGGTGATCAACGAGCTGTACGCGGAGGGACGCGCCTCCTCACTCCGCCTCGGCGCCGCCACCCTCCCGGACGACACCACGGCCATCCTCGTCCTCAGCGTTGACCAGCCACGACCCCACGACGTGATCGCCCGCCTGGTAGACGTGCATCAGCGCTCCGGCAACCTTATCAC
>CBDURB010000187.1:0-4185 GCA_965369585.1 uncultured bacterium | reverse complement strand
GCCGGCACCTCCAGCAGCACCTTCTCCGTGGGCAGGCGATACTGACGGACGAGAAGCACATCGTCCCCCTCCAGGAGAGGCACTATAGCGACAACGTCGCTGTGCTCCACGACCTCGCGGGTGGCCTTGAGGCCTCCCGGCAGCTCAACGGTATCGATTCGCAGGTTCACGATCCGCCCTTCGTAAAGTCGGCGGCTCTCCAGGACTCGCTCGGGGGAGGGTTCGGACAAGTGCCGTATCCAGTGTGCGGGCCCGTCGCTACTTGGGCCCGGCGCCCTTCTGGTCGAATATCTCCGGGTACTTCGCGGGGTTGATCCCGGTCAGCCACTCCATCCTCTCGGCCAGGATGCGATAGTGGTCTGACGACTCGGACAGCCGCAGGAAGCGGGCGACGTGCGGGCTGCGACAGACAGAGACGCTGTCCCCGCTCTCCAGGGACCGGTTTACCTGCCCATCGACGCTGACGGTGGCGCCCTCCTCCGTGCTCAGGACGAGGTCGACAACGGCATCCCCAGGCAGAACCAGGGACCGCGCCGGCGCGAGGTGCGGCGCCACCGGCGTCAGCACCAGGTCTCGAGACTCCGGGTGAAGGATCGGACCGCCGGCGGACAGTGAGTAGCCGGTGCTGCCGGTGGCGGTGGCCACGATAACGGCGTCTGAGCGGTAGACGGCCAGGCGGCGGCCGTCTACGGACACGTCCAAGTAGACTGGCCGACCCGCAAGAGAACGGCCGACCACAACGTCGTTCAGGGCCTGGAACGTCTGGCCCCAGACCGGGACCTGGACCTGGAGCATCGCCCGCTCCTCCACTCGGCCCTCGCCCGCCAGGACGCGGGGAAGCTCATCCATCAGCTCCTTGGGGCCGATCTCCGCCAGGAAGCCGAGGCGGCCCATATTCACGCCGAAGATGGGCACGGCGTGAGGCACAACCGCCCGCGCCGCCCACAGCACTGAGCCATCGCCGCCCAGGCATATGATGCAGTCCGTTCCTTTGATCTGCTCCTGGGCTGCCGAGTCGTCCCAGTTGGAGGTCTGCCACACCTCCTCCACCTGCGAGGCGAGCACGTCGCGCAGGCTCTCCAACAGCTCATTGGCGCCCCGCCAGCGGGCGGCGATGAAGATGCCGACCTTGTTCACAGGGACGCCTCCCGCAGGTGGAAGAAGAACTCGCGGTTGCCCGCCGGGCCCAGCAGGGGCGACGCCGTCAGGCCCCGGATTCGCAGGCCGTTCTCCACGCACCAGGCGGCGAAGCGCCCGATGAGCGTGGCGTGCATCAGAGGGTCACGGATGACGCCGCCCTTGCCGACCTCGCGTTTGGCGGCCTCGAACTGGGGCTTGAACAGCGCCACGATGGCGGCACCCGGCCGCAGCAGGCGTCTGACCGACGGCAGAACCCGGCGCAGGGAGATGAACGCCACGTCAACGGTCACCAGGTCAACGGGCTCCGGAAGCGCTTCCAGATAGCGCGCGTTTACCCTTTCCATCACGACCACCCGCGGATCCTGGCGCAGTTTCAAGTCGAGCTGACCGTGCCCCACATCGATGGCGTAGACGCGGGCGGCGCCGCGCTGGAGGAGACAGTCCGTGAAGCCTCCCGTGGAGGCGCCGATGTCGGCGACGACAGCGTTAGCGGCGTCGACCGCGAAGGCGTCCAGGGCGTGCTCCAGCTTATCGCCGCCGCGGCTGACGTAGCGGGGCCTCTCCACCAGGCGCAGGCGCGAGCCTTCGTCCACCAGGCTCGCCGGCTTGACCGCCGGCCTGTCGTTCACCAGAACCGAGCCGGCCATCACGGCGACCCGCGCCTTCTCGCGGCTATCAAAAAGGCCACGCTCCAGGAGGAGCATATCCAACCTCCGCTTGCCCATAACACACCTCAGGATAGCACGGATGCCCAGGCGCAGGGCCCGGGCATTGGGTTCCGAAACGGGCGCGGTCTAGCTCAAGCCGTCTCACCCTTTGGCTCGCTATCCCAGAGATCCACCGCCTGTCCGGAGCGAGTCAGCAACAGCGGCCGCCGCAGGCCGCGGACGGCGTTAGCGTCTACGACGCACTTCTTAACGTCGTCGCGCGAAGGTATCTCATACATGACGTCCAGCAGGCAGTCCTCCAGAACGGTGCGCAGGCCGCGAGCGCCGGTCTTGTGTCCCATCGCTTCCTCAGCCGTAGCCTTGAGGGCATCGTCCGTGAACGCCAGCTCAACGCCGTCCAGCGAGAAGAACTCCTGGAACTGACGCGTCAGGGCGTTCTTGGGCTCGGTGAGGATGCGTACCAGGGCCTCCTCGTCCAGCGACTGGAGGGAGACGACCATCGCAATGCGACCCACGAACTCCGGGATGAGACCGTATTTAAGCAGGTCGTCATGGACTACCTGCTTGAGCAGCTCATCCGCCGTTTTGGTGCGATCCATCTCCGCCATTTCGGAACGGAAGCCGATGGTGCGGCGCCCCTTGCCCGCGCGGGCATCCACGATGGCGTCCAGCCCCTGGAAAGAGCCGCCGCAGATGAACAGCACGTTGGCGGTGTTGATCTGGATGAAGTCCTGGTGCGGGTGCTTGCGCCCCCCCTGTGGAGGCACGTTGGCCACGCAGCCCTCGATGATCTTCAGGAGCGCCTGCTGAACCCCCTCTCCCGAGACGTCGCGCGTTATGGAGGGGTTGTCCCCGCTCTTGCGGGTGATCTTATCTATCTCGTCTATGTAGATGATCCCCCGCTCCGCCTTGGCCACGTCGAAATCGGCGGCCTGGATCAGGCGGAGGAGGATGTTCTCCACATCCTCGCCAACGTAGCCGGCCTCGGTGAGGGCGGTGGCGTCGGCGATGGTGAAGGGCACGTCGAGGATATCGGCCAGGGTGCGCGCCAGGAGCGTCTTGCCGCAGCCGGTGGGCCCCAGCAGCAGGATGTTGCTCTTCTCCAGCTCCACTTCGCGGCTGGGGGCAGCGCCTATGCGCTTGTAGTGGTTGTAGACCGCCACGGAGAGGACCTTCTTGGCCTGCTCCTGCCCCACCACGTACTCGCTGAGCTGCTCGTAGATCACCTTTGGAGGGGGAATCCGCTGCAACGGCAGCTTGGGCCGCGAGGGGCTGGACTTGTCCTCCTGGACGATCTCGCGGCAGAGCTCTACGCACTCGTCGCAGATGTAGACGGCGCCGGGCCCGGCGATCAGGCGCCGAACCTGGTCCTGGTTCTTGCCGCAGAACGAGCAGGTGTAGGTGGTGCCGGTCTTGCCCCCTTTAGCGCTGGGCATGGGCTACTCCTTAGCAGAGTCTCCGCCGGCGACGGCAGCCAGCTTGCCGCCGGTCAAGACCTCGTCGACTATGCCGTATTCCTTGGCGCGGCTGGCGTCCATGAAGAAGTCGCGGTCAGTATCGTGGGTTATCTCCTCCATAGAGCGACCGGTGTGACTCGCCAGGATGTCCTTCACGACCTGATTGCGGCGGAGCACTTCCTTGGCATGGATCTCGATGTCGGCCGCCTGGCCGGTGGCGCCGCCCCGCGCCTGATGGATGTGAATAGTGGAGTGGGGGAGAGCGTACCGCTTGCCTTTCGTCCCGGCGGCGAGGAGCACGGTGGCCATGCTCGCGCACTCACCGACGCAGATCGTCGCCATGTCACAGCGCATGAGCTGCATCGTGTCGTAAATCGCCAGCCCGGCGCTGATCACGCCGCCCGGCGAGTTAATGTACATGTTGATGTCCTTGTCCGGGTCCTCCCGCTCCAGGTAGAGGAGCTGGGCGATGATGACGATGGCGATCTGGTCATCGAGCGGGTAGCCCAGGAAGACGATGCGCTCCTTCAGCAGCAGGGAAAAGATATCGAAGGCGCGCTCACCGCGCGGGCTCTGCTCTACGACGTATGGGATTATGGACTCCGGTCTCACGTCTGTTCCTCCTCTACTGCCTTTACTGCCTTCGCTTTCCGTTTCTTTGGCGCCGCCGCCTTCTTAGCCCGCTTGGTCGTGGCGGCTCTCTTCGCCGGTTTGGGGCCGGACACTATCTCGATGAGCCGGTCCAGGGTCTTGCGAGTCAGAAGCGATCGCTCCATCGCCTCACGGCCGCTGGAGTTATCGAAGAGCTGGCGTATCTGCGACGCCTGCGCGCCCGACGAGCTGACGATGCGCTCGATCTCAGCGTCAACCTCGGAGGGCTCTACCGTCATCTGCTCCGCCTCCGCCAGGGCGGTAAGCGT